>JAVBSA010000286.1:0-8411 GCA_031556915.1 Victivallis sp. | reverse complement strand
CGATCCAGACCGTGGTGACGCAGAGCATCGCCATGGCCGCGTAGGGGAGGAAGGTTGCAAGCGGCTGCCCCGTGGCAACGACTTTATAAAGAAGCAAACTGAAGATGAGGCCGGTCAGGATTTCAACGATGACGTAGCGGGGCGGGATGCGCAATCCGCACCGGCGGCAGCGCCCCCGGAGGATGGAGTAGCTGAAGATGGGAATGTTGTCGAACCAGCGGATTTCATATCCGCATCTGGTACAGTGCGAGGGGGCGGTCACGACCGATTCCCGCAACGGCATCCGCCAGATGCAGACGTTGAGGAAGCTTCCGAGGCAGGATCCGAACAGGAACGCCGCAAAGAGGAAGAAACCGAAGAACCAGGGATCGTCGAGGCCCGCGCGCCAATAGAAACGGTCGGCAAGCCCGGTTGTCAGACGGAAAAATGGGGTGAGCGGGAGCATGGTTTATTGATTCCTTGTCATTCCGGCCCGCATCTCTTCGATGGGCGCCGGAAGTCTGGTCCAGAGTTCAAACGATTTCGCCCCCTGGTAAAGCAGCATCGCAAGGCCGCCGGCAGAGGGAATTCCGAGTTCGGCGGCCTGACGCAGGAGCGGGGTTTCCTTGTAGATGGTGTCGAATATGACGAGCTCGCGCGCCTGTTCGAGCAACCCGAGGTCGAAGGGCGGCGGATCCTCCGGCGACAGGCCGAGGCTGGTCGCCTGAATCAGGATGTCGGCCCGTTTCAGGAAGGGGCCGATTCCGGCAAGCGGGGCCGTTTCGACGGGGATGCCGGGGGCGAACCGGCGCAGCTTTCCCGCCAGCTCCTCCGCTTTCGCCACTGTCCGGTTGGCCAGCAGGATCGCTTTGACGCCCTGCCTGGCGAAGTGGAAGCTGGTCGCCGAAGCCGCGCCGCCGGTTCCGGCGAAGAGCACCGTCTTGCCCGCGAGCGACAGGCCGAAATTTTCGCGGAGCGCCATTTCGAGGCCGTAGCCGTCGGTGCTGAAGCCGGACATGCGGCCGTTCTCGACGAGGACCGTGTTGACGCTTTCTGCCGCGGCCGCCTCCGGGTCGATTTCGTCGAGAAAGGGGATGATCGCCTTCTTGTGGGGAACCGTGCAATTGAACCCGGCGAGGTTTTTCCGGGCATACGCGGCGAACCCGGCCAGCTCTTCGGGTTTCACGTGCCGTTTCATGTAGGGGGAACCGAGGCCGTGGAATTCGAACGCGGCGTTCTGCATGCCGGGGGAACGGCTGTGGGCGACAGGGTCGCCGATGACGCAATAGTTATTCACTTTTTCAATATCCGACTGGAAATTTCATCGATCCGGCGTTAATATACATGGCATCAGCTTTTATGCCAATCATTAATCAGAGGAATTTGTGTTATGAAGAAACTCTTTTGGCCGCTGTTCACCGGAATGTTCCTGGTTCTTTTCTCCGTCGGCTGCGATACGCTGTCGGAGGCGTTCGAAGAGGCGATGAATCCGGAAACCGAGATCACCGACAACCCCAACAGCCCCGACTTCCGCCGCAAATATGTGGTGCACCTCAATTCCATCGTGCGCTACCCGCGGGCGAGCGAGCTGGAGAGGGAGGTCGCCGGAATCGACGGCAAAACGGTCTGGATCAACACCAATCAGCTCTTCAGCAGCAAGCAGATCCGCGAAGCGAAGGCGCTTCCGCGCCCCGGCAATCCCGACGTCTACGACCTTCAGTTCAAAGTGGACCGCCTCGGGCGGCTTCAGTGGCAGATCATGGCCGGCAACAGCACCAACGAGCCGGTGGCGCTGGTGGTGGACGGGGTTTTCTTTGCGTCGTTCTACCCGGAACCGCCCATCAATGAGGACTCCTATTGGGTGACGCTCCGGGTCGGCATCAACCCGGTGACCGCCAAGGGGATCGCCGCCAACGCCAAGAAAAATTACAAGAACCTGCATCCCGACACCAGCAACTTTTTCGACTGATCCATGAGCAAAATATTCCAGGTCGGCGTGATCGACGTCGGGGCGCATTCGGTTCGGCTTGAATTATTTGAAGTCGGGTCCGGCGGCAAGGCGACGCTGCTGGAAAGTTTGTCGCGTTCGATCAATCTCGGTTACGATGTATTCCGCCACGGCTCGGTGTCGCCGGAGAATCTCGCCATGCTGAGCAGCGTCATGGCCGATTTCGCCCGCAAACTCGATGAATACAAGGTGAAATTCCACCGGGTGGTCGGCACCAGCGCGATCCGCGAGGCGTTCAACCGGGAACTGGTGATCAACCGTGTGCGCAACGCCTCGGGGCTCAAGATTGAAATCCTCGAGACGCAGGAAGAAACACGGATCACATTCCACGCCATGCGTGAAACTTTGCGGAAGCATATTCCCTTCGACCAACTGAACGGTCTCTGCCTCGTGGTCGGAACCGGTTCTTTGCTGGTGAGCTATTTCGCGGGGGGGAAGATGCGTTTTACCGAGGGGATTCCGCTGGGGACCTTCCGGCTGGCCGACGCCTTCGGGGCGGGCGGCGACTCGCTCGGGCAGACGCTGGAAATCCTCCGTTCGCAGGACATCCGCCAGCGGCTCCATGAGAGCGTCGGCCTCGAACCCGGGACGCCGGTGACGTTGATTGCGATGGGAGCGTCGGTGCGGTTGCTCACCGAGGGCAGCGCGTCGTCGATGGAGGAGGGGGCGGGGGAAGTCCTGGAACTCTCCGGCGAAAAGCTGGCGGCCCTGGTGCAGCGGACCGTGGCGCTCGACTCCGAGGAGCTGGCCGCGAAACTCAACGTCTCCGCTTCGCGGGCGGCGAGCACCGCCGTCTGCGCCGGAATTCTCAGCTATTTCCTCGAGGAATTCGAGTGCGGCAACTTCATCTCCCCCGGAATTACCACCCGCGACGCCCTGATCCGCGAGCTGACGCGGGAAAAACAGAAATCCGACCCCTTTTACGAGGATCTGCTCGCCGTCTGCGAGGCGATCGGCCATAAATACGGCTACGACCCGGTGCACGCGGCCGAGGTGAGCCGGATCTCGCAGCTTTTCCTAGAGAAGCTCCGGCGCAATTTCGATTTCGACCAACGGGCCGAAGTTCTGCTCGCCGTCGCCTCGCAGCTTCACGATATCGGGCGCTTTGTGGATACCCGGCAGCATCACAAGCATTCGGCTTATCTGGTCCGCAGCATGCAGCTGCCCGGAGTCTCCGAAGCGGAGCAGAAGGTGGTCGCCGAAATCGCCCGCTATCACCGCAAAGGGGGGCCGGCCGAGGCGCACCGGGAATACATGGCCCTTTCCGCCGAGGAAAAAGTGACCGTGCTCAAGCTCGCGGCGATCCTGCGGGTGGCGGATGCGCTCGACTGTTCCCGGAGCTGCCGTTTCAAACATATGAAGCTTCAACTGCGCGGCCCCGCGCTGATCGTCCAGGTGCGCGATTCGGGCGATTTCCGCGCGGAGCGGAGTTATCTGCAGCTGAAAGGGGAATTGTTTACCGAAGTCTTCGGCTTCGATCTCAAAATAGAGGAATTGCCGGAAATATGAGCAAAAAGCAGGAAGAAACCAAAGATACCGATCTATTCATCAGCCGCGAACTCTCCTGGATGGACTTCAACGGGCGGGTGCTCGATGAGGCGGCGTGTCTTGCCAATCCCCTGCTGGAACGGTTGAAGTTCATTGCGATTTTCAGCAGCAACCTCGACGAATTTTTCATGGTGCGCGTGGCCGGGCTGCGGCAGCTGGTCAAAATGGGCAAGGATCTGCCCGATCCCGCCGGGAACCGCCCCACGGAACAGTTGGATAAACTCCGCAAAAAGCTGGAGAAACTCCTGAAACGCCAGGCGGAAACGCTGACGGATCAAATCCTGCCCGGTCTCGATTCCTGCGGTGTGCATCTGGTCGCCCCGGCCGAGGTTCCGCCCGCGCTCCGCGGCAAACTTGCCGCCTATTTCCGCAGCCAGGTGCTGCCGGTTCTGACGCCGCTCGCGGTGGACTCCGCCCACCCGTTCCCGATCCTGAGCAGCGGCAGCATCGAAATCGCCGTCAGCATGCGTGTGCCGGGCAAAGAGGAGCTCATGCAGGCTTTTGTGGAAGTGCCGGAGGTGCTGCCGCGTTTTATCCCGGTTCCCGACAAACAGCCGGGCAAGAGCTTCATGCTGCTTGAAGAACTGATTATGGATAATCTCGGCGCATTGTTCACCGGCTGCGAAATCAAAGAGTGTTTCCCCTTCCGCATCACCCGCGACATGGATTTCGCGGTGGAGGATTCCGGCGCCGAGGACTTGCTCCGCACCATCGAGAAAAAATTATTGCAGCGCCGCCACCGCGAACCCATCCGGCTGGAACTGCCCGCAGGAACCCGGGGCGCGCTGGCGAAATGGCTCGAAAATGAATTCCGGCTGGATCAGCAGTTCCGTTACGAAAGCCGCGCGCCGCTCCATCTCAAGCAGTTTTTCGAACTGGTCGGCAAAGCGCAGCTGCCGGAACTGTTGGAAGAGGTGTGGAGCCCCATCCTGTCGCCGGATTTTCCGCCCGAACGGAGCGTTTTCGAATCGATCACGCGGCATGGAACATTATTGGTCGCGCCGCCCTACCAGTCCTTCGCCCCCATCATCCGCTTCCTGGAAGAGGCGGCCGAGGATCCCGATGTGCTGGCGATCAAGCAGACCCTCTACCGGGTGAGCGGCAATTCGCCCGTCGTCCGCGCGCTTCAGCGCGCCGCCGAAAACGGCAAGCAGGTGACGGTCGTGGTGGAGCTGAAAGCGCGGTTCGACGAAGGCAACAACATCGCCTGGGCGCGACTGCTGGAAGAATCCGGCGCGCACGTGGTCTACGGCGTCGCCGGTCTCAAGGTCCACAGCAAAGCGCTGCTCGTGGTGCGGCGCGAAGAGGGCGGAATCCGCCGCTACGTCCACCTCGGCACCGGCAACTACAACGACAAAACCGCCGCCATCTACACCGATATGGGAATCATGAGCGTCGATCCGGACCTCTGCTTCGACGTGGCGAACCTGTTCAACGTGCTGACGGGTTACTCCGCGCCGCCCGCGTCGTGGCGTAAGATCGCGGCTTCGCCCTTCGACATGCGGCGGCGCATCACCGCGCTCATCGAACGCGAAATCAGCCATCATACGCCGGAAACCCCGGGCAGGATCATCGCCAAAATGAATTCGCTTTCCGATGAAGGGATCATCCGGGTTCTCCACAAAGCCGCCGACGCGGGAGTTGAAATCACGCTTATCGTCCGCGGAATCTGCTGCTACAAACCCCGCCCCGGCCAGGAGAACGTCAGGGTGATCAGCATTGTCGACCGCTATCTCGAACACACCCGCGCCTTCTACTTCCGCAACGGCGGCGACGAGGAATACTATCTCTCGAGCGCCGACTGGATGTACCGCAACCTCGACCGCCGCGTCGAACTCCTGTTCCCCGTGGAAGACGAACGGATCCGCAAGGTCATGATGCAATTGCTCACCTTCCAGATGGCCGACACCGACAAGGCGCGCCATCTGCTCGGTTCCGGCGTCTACACCCGCTGTCCCCAGGTCGCCAAGTACACCGCCGGACGCAGCCAGCGCAACAGCTACCGCTACTTGCGCGAGTTGGCAGAGGAAGAAAAGAAACTCGCCACAGCCGACGCCCTCAAAGTCTTCACCAGCCCCTCCTTCTCCGGCCCCTCATCCTTCTCGGGCGACCAGCCCGCTGACGGCGAAGAGGAAGCGTGAGCTTCAAGTTCCTGGCTTGAACCCTTGCAGCAGAACTTTTTTGCGGTCGGTCTCTTCCTTTGCCGGCGGGTTCGCCGAGCCGTATTCGACGTCCCAGGTTTTGGATTCGCGGAAGGCGTGATAGCTCCAGCTCCAATTGTATTCTTCGAAGACGGCGATGCAGTCCTCCATGTAGCGGGCGGCTCCTTCGGCCCAGCGGGCCGCGGCGAATTCGCCGGCGTAGATTCGTGCGCCGTATTTCAGTTGGAATTTCCGCACCGGTTCGAGGTCGCGCCGGAGCCGGTCGCGGTCGTAACGGATTTGGCCGATGACGCCGGGGTAGGCGACGGCGGGGCCGGGGCGGCCGTTGATGTTCTGGTGGGTGAACGCCATCGGTTTGTACATGTGCACCTGATAGACGATGTTTTTCAGCGGCAGCGGGTGAAGATAGGCGAAGGCGTCGGGCGAGGCCGACTGGTTGGCTTCGACGATGATCGGGATTTCGGGATCGATTTCGCGGATCGCCAATGCGGCCCGGTACTGGAGGGCGAGATAATCGGTTTTCGCCGGACGGCGCTGTTTGGGTTCATTGATGAGATCGTAACCGGCGATCGTGGCGCGGCCTTTGAAGCGGCGGGCGATCTGCTGCCAGAGTCCGACGAAGGCGTCGGCGTAGGTTTCTTCGTGGAACATGGCCATTTCCTTGCTGTCGTCGAGTCCGCCGGGGGGAGTGTGCAAGTCGAGGATGGCTTTCATGTTCAAGCGTTCGCAGTCGGCGAGGACGGATTCGAATTCGTCGAGTTTGCGGTTGAGCCATTGGTTGTATTCGCCGAGGTCGCGGTCGGTTCCGGTTTTTCCCCAGTTGCGGGTCAGTTGCCAGCGGATGAGGTTTGCTCCCCAGGAGGCGAGTTCGTCGAGGTCGCCTTTGCGGTAGACGGCCGGCGACATGGCGCCGCGCAGCGGGGAGGCGGCGAAGGTGTATTCCGCCTTGAAGTCACCGGGGAGCGGCGCGGGCGGCGGGTAGAGTTCCGCTTCGCTTTGCATTTCAATGACGAGCGCGGCGAAGTCCGCGACTCCGGAACTGTCCTGAAGCCCGAGCTCCAGCGTGCCGCCGGCGGCGTCTTTGGGAACCCGGAACGAGGTCGAGACAATCTTCCAGTCGAAATCGCCATGGAGGCGGAAGGGGTTTTTCCACTGCATCGCGTTTGCGGAGCGGAAGCCCAGCATCACTTTGATTCCGTTGTAATAGGCGGCCGGCTCGCTGACGTTCCGCGCCCTGACGCGGCAGCGAAGCGTCAGGTGTTTGCCCCGGCAGGCGGCGATGTCGAAGGGAATGCTGACGGTGTGACGCCCTTTGACGGCTGTTTCCGGGACGGTGATCCGGATGAAATTTGTACCGTCTTCGCTCATCGGTCCGGCGAAGGGGGCGGAACTCCATTGTTTGAGTTCGTTCCGGGTGAAATCGCAGCGGTACACCTCGGCCGCGTGGAGGCCGCAGGCGAGAAGCAGGGCAGCAATGAATGTTTTCATGCGGTTACCCCCGCCGTCAGTTCACGGTAACGTTCGGCCATTTGCGGGACGGTGACGCTGTAAAGCAGGTGGTTGGTCTCATCCTGAAGCGAAAGCAGCCGGGGGGCTTTTTTCAGCCGTTTGAAGAGTGTTCCCCAATCGATGGAGCCTTCGCCGGGCCATTGGTGTTTGTCGTCGTAACCGTCGTTGTCGTGAATGTGACAGGTGACTGTGTCCGCAAGGAGCGCTCCGACCGTATCGGCCGAGAATTGCACGTTGTCGCGCCAGCGCCGCCGGATCCAGTGAACCATTTGGGCGGGGGCTTTGCCGGGGGCTTTGTCCATCAGGAAGGCGTGTCCGGCATCGAGGCAGAAACCGAGCGCGGGCGTGGGGAACCGGGCTCGGAGCGAAAGCAGCTTTTCAGGCGTGTCGGTCGGGAAAAGCGTGTTTTCCATCGCGAGGACGATGCCTGCCGCCTCCGCCGCGGGCAGCAGGACTTCCAATGAGCGGGCGGCGTTGCCGTGCAGTTCTTCGAGTGGCCTGCCGCTGTCGTTGTTGCCGACGTGCACGGTGACGGTTTGAGCTCCGAACCGGGCGGCGATTTTGAGGAGGCGCGTCTGTTCTTCGAGCATCCCCGGCCTGCGGGCGGGATCGGCGCAGTTGAGATCCCAGCGCTCCCCGTAGGGAGCGTGGACGTCGAGGAAACGCAACCCCGCTTTGCGGGATTCGGTCAGCAGGAAATCGACGTATTCCGGTTCCGCGATCGCTTTTTCGCTGCTCTTGGGGGAGAGCGAGAGGTGGCGCATTCCATTGTTCGCGAATTCGGCGAGAAGGCGGGTGAGCTCTTCCCCCGGGAACCGTTCCCAGGGGTGGAAATGGGTGATGGTTGTTTTCATGATTTGTTCAGTCGTTGTTGGTAGAGGCCCAGAAGTAGCCGGTTTCTTCTTCGGTGTTGGAGGCGGGAATTTCTTCGAGCCGGAGTACCGCCACGTGACCGTCGGCGAAGCCGAAATTGGCGCTTTTTCCGCCGTCGTGCCGCCAGGTCCCGCCGCCCTGTACCATGCGGTTCCTGTTCCACGCCATCGGGTTGTAGCTGGCGGAGATGATGTCGATGTCGAAAATGGCCGCCCGCTGGCCGGGGCGGCGGATACGGGTGATCTTCACGTTCTTCTTACCGTTGCGTTCCGAGGCGAAACCGTGCGGATAGGTCTGGTCGAGGTTGCTGCCGTTGATTCCGTAGTGGGTGA
>JAVBSA010000262.1:0-5859 GCA_031556915.1 Victivallis sp. | reverse complement strand
GGCGCTCGGGGCGTTCGCCTTCTTCCTGTCGCGCCATGAGGAGGCGTTCCGCAAAGAGGAGTTGCGCAATCTGCTGCGGAGCGAAAGTCTCTTGTTTGCGGAACGCTGCGCAGGCGACTTGAGCGCCATCCGCAACCGCCTGACCGGAATCGCCGCAGCCGTCGCACCGCAGCCGGAGGCGATCGGCCGGACAGTCCGGGAGGAGCCGTTTTTCGTCAACGGCTTCCTCGCCGACCGCAACGGCAGACTCCTCTACAGCACGGAGAAAAATTGGAGCCGCCGCTACGAAGAGCTCTTCGGCGAACTGGTCAGGAACGGCACCGAGCTCCCGCAGCAGGAGACTGTCCTGCCGCCTTCGATTCAACGGGAGCTCAAGAGACAGATGGAGCAAATTCCGGCCAATCTCCAACTCAGGAGCCGCCGCAGTGCGGCTCCCGCCGCCGCGGAACCGGTTCCGGCGGAGGCGGCGGGCGCAGTCGGCGATCTTCTGATTCCGCGCTTCGCCGCGCTGACGCACAACCGCCAATCGGGTTTCATCCCCTACTTTGCCAGGAACCGTTTCGCCCCGCTGGTCTGGGCGGTTCACCCGCGGCAGCCGGAGTACATCGTCGGATTCGAGCTGGAGGGCATCCTCTTCTGGTCGTACCTGATCCCATTGTTCCCGGATTCGCTGCCGGGCTATTTCCGGCTCGATCTTTTCGACGCCTCCAACCGATTGATCCACAGCGCAGGCGGTGACTCCGGCCATCCGGAACCGGTGGTCGTCATGCCGTTCGCCGACGAACTGTTGCCCAACGCCCAGATCCGCGCCTCGCTGATTCCGGAACAACTGCCGCTGACCGGGTTCCGGCTCGGCACCTGGCTCGGAATCTCGGCGCCCATCCTGGTCATTTTACTGGCGGGCGGACTGCTCCTTCTTCTCATCCGGCGCGAAATGCGCCTTGCCATGCAGAAGACGAATTTCGTATCGCAGGTTTCCCACGAACTCAAAACCCCGCTGACCAGCATCCGCATGTATTCGGAGCTGCTCCGGGAGCATGACGGGGAACTGCCGGCCTCCAAACGGGAACGCTATCTGCAGATTCTCCTCGAAGAGAGTGAACGCCTTTCGCGGCTGGTCGGCAACGTGCTCGATTTCAGCCGCCTTTCGGAGAAACGCAAACGCTACAATCCGCAAACCGTCGATCTCGCCCGGCTGCTCGCTCACACGGTCGAGCTGTGCAAAGAGCGGGCGGCGGCGGCGGAAATGACGCTCACATTCGTCGAACCCGCCGGTCCGGTTGAGGTTCGCACGGATCGCGACGCGTTGCTTCAGGTGCTCTACAACCTCCTCGACAACGCGTTCAAATACGCGGCGGAGGGGAAAAAGGCGGAGCTGTCGCTTCTCCGAACCGATTCCGCCGTGGAAATCCACGTCCGCGACTTCGGCGCCGGGGTTCCGCCGGAGGCGGCGGAGCGGATTTTCCGTAAATTTTACCGGGTAGACGCCGCATTGGAGGCGAAGGTCTCCGGTTTCGGCCTGGGCCTCGCCATTTCCCGCGCGATGCTGCGCGACCAGGGGGGCGATCTTGGTTACCGGGCGGCGGCTCCCGGTTCGTGTTTCATCATCATCTTTCCTTTGGAGCAGACGCATGGGCATTAAAATTCTGATCGCCGAAGATGACCGCAATATCCGCAACGGCCTCGCCGACGCACTGGAGCTCGAGGGTTACCACGCCATTGAAGCCGCCGACGGCAGTGAGGCGCTGCAGCTCTACAACCGTGAGAAGCCGCAGTTGATTCTGCTTGACCTGATGATGCCAAAGCTCTCCGGTTACGAGGTATGCCGCCAGATCCGGCGCAGTGACGCTTCGACGCCGATCATCATGCTGACCGCCAAGGGTGAAGAGATCGACAAGGTGGTCGGGCTGGAGCTCGGCGCGGATGATTATGTCACGAAACCGTTCGGTTTGCGCGAACTTTCGGCCCGCATCGCCGCCCGGTTGCGCCGCCGGGAGCTGCCGGAATCCGACGACAGGGAGAATTTTGCATTCGGTCCCTGGCAGGTGGATCCGCCGCGCCTCGAAGCGGTGTTGGGGGAGAAACGAATGGAGCTCACGGTGCGGGAGGTTGCGCTGTTGCGTTTTTTCGCCGCGCACCCGGGGGAAGCGCTCGACCGCGACCGGATCATGCGGGAAGTGTGGGGGAGTGCCTTCGCCTCTTCGCGTACGCTCGACCAGCATCTGGTTGTGTTGCGCCGGAAGCTCGAACCGCCGAAGCTGATCGAGACGGTATACGGCGTGGGCTACCGGTTTACGCCTTAGGACCGCGAAGCGGCCGGTCAGGTCGAAAAGACCCCGCCCCCTGTCAGGCTCCCACGATTCTTAAGACCGCAAAGTCATGGGTGTCGGGGGATGCCCCCTTCCGGGGGCTGGTTCTTGCACCTGTCGGTGCAAGGAACCGCGCACGCTATGTGGCGGAAAAATTTTGCAAATTTTTCCTTGTTCAGCGTCACTTACGTGCGATAAAGCTTGAGGCTCCGCCTCAAACTCCGCCAAAGGGCTTCGCGCCCTTTGGAATCCGCGCCAAGGCCGAAAGGCCCTGGACCCGGTCGGCTTCGCCTCCCCTACTCCTTACTCTCGAAGAACGCCTTGTACAGCATGCCCGCCATGACCGCACCGACCAACGGAATCACCCAGAAGAACCAGACCTGGCCGATCGCCCCGCCGTCGGCGAACACCGCCGGACCGAGGCTCCGCGCCGGGTTGACCGAAAGATTGGTGATCGGAATGCCGATCAAATGAATCAGCGTCAACGCCAGACCGATCGCAATCGGAGCAAACTTGCCGTTGGCACGCTTATCCGTCGCACCCAGAATCACCATGAGAAAAAAGAACGTCAGCACAATCTCCGCCACGGCGCAAGCTCCCCAATTGTACCGGCCGGGTGAGTGGTCGCCGAACCCGTTGGCGACGCCGCCGAGAGCAGTCCCGCCAATAAGCGAACTTTTGCCGCTCACAATCACATAAATAACCCCGGCCGCCAGAATCGCGCCGACCACCTGCGCCACAATATAGGGAACCAGGTCTTTTTTATCGAACCGGCCCGCCACGTACAACCCGACGCTGACCGCCGGATTCAAATGGCAACCCGAAATATGGCCGATCGCAAACGCCATCGTCAGCACCGTCAAACCGAACGCCAGCGCAACGCCCGCAAAACCGATGTTGCCGCCGGCGAAAACGGCGGCTCCGCAACCGCCGAACACCAGCCAGAACGTACCCAGGCATTCAGCCGCACACTTCTTCGAAAAAAACTGCATTTTCATCTCCTTATATTTTCAACCGGAAAAAAGGCTCCATGAACACAATATTCATGGAGCCGGGGAAATCAGGTTTCGATTACACGAATCCCTTGAGCATGTTGAGCAACACGCCCGCCGCCACCGCCGAACCGATCACGCCGGCGACGTTCGGTCCCATCGCATGCATCAGCAGGAAGTTCTGCGGATTCGCCTCAAGGCCGACCTTGTTGGCCACGCGCGCCGCCATCGGCACCGCCGAAACGCCGGCTGCGCCGATCAGGGGATTGATCTTTTCCTTGCTGAACAGGTTCATGACCTTGGCGAACAGCACGCCGCCCGCGGTGCCGAGCGAAAAAGCCACCGCACCGAGCACCAGGATTCCGACCGTCTGAATCGAAAGGAACTGGTCGGCGGAGAGCTTGGAGCCGACCGCGATTCCGAGGAAGATCGTCACAATGTTGATGAGAGCGTTCTGGGCGGTCTGGTTGAGACGCTCGACCACGCCGCATTCGCGCATCAGGTTGCCGAACATCAGCATACCGATCAGCGGAGCCGCATCGGGCAGCAGGAAGGCGCAGAGAAGCGTGATCAGAATCGGGAAGCAGATCTTTTCGATCTTGCTCACCGTGCGGAGCTGCTTCATCTGAATCTGGCGTTCATGCTTGGTGGTGAGCGCCTTCATGATCGGCGGCTGGATAATCGGAACCAGCGCCATAGAACTGTATGCCGCAACCGCAACCGCGCCGAGCAGTTTCGGCGACAGCTTGCTGGTCAGGTAGATCGAAGTCGGGCCGTCCGCACCGCCGATGATGCCGATGCTCGCCGCATCCGGCATGGTGAACCCGATGCTGGGAATCGCCATCGTGAGCAGCAGTGCGCCGAGCAGCGCCGAGAAAATTCCAAACTGGGCGGCTCCGCCCAGAAGCGCGGTCTTGGGGTTCGCAATCAGCGGGCCGAAGTCGGTCATCGCGCCGACGCCCATAAAGATGAGCAGAGGGAACACGCCCGAATTGATGCCCACTTCAAAGATCATTCCCTGAAGCCCGTCCGGACCGGCAATGCCCGCCAGCGGGATATTCGCCAGCAATGCACCGAATCCGATCGGCAGCAGCAGCAGCGGTTCGAATTCCTTGACAATCGCCAGATAGATCAGCACAAGCGCCACAATCATCATCAGCACGCGGCCGAGGCCGAGAATCCAGGTTGAACCGATATCGGTTCCCGTCTGGTTGATGATGTCATAGATGCCGGTGCTCCTCCAGAGACCGACCATGGCATCGCCCCAGCCGGGCATTTCGCCGTTGTTGCCGGCGCCGTCCGCGATCGAGTCGTGAACCAGCTCAACCGGCTGCATCACCGCAACAACCATGCCCGGTTCGAGCACGGCGGAGGGATAGACCGCTTCATTGATCTTCAGCACTTTACCGCCGAAGTCGAGCTTGGTCTTGCCTTTGCTGCGCCCTTCGGGAACAACGATCAAAGCCTCGCGGCCCGGAGTGAACTTCTGGTTGGGTGCAATGCTGAGCGAGTTGACCACGCCCTGCTTGTTCCACTCGTAAACCATATAGCGAAGTCCGGTCGCGGGCTCCGTATACCAGCCGTAGAGAGTGTCACTGTTGAGGGGATCGCGGACAACGCCGGCGGGGAGCTGAAGGTCGCCCATCCAGGCGCCGGTCTTGATCTCGACGATCTCCTCGACGACGACGGTCTTGACCCCCTCCGCCGCAAGGGCCGCCACCCCGGCGAAAAGCGCGAGGGCGACGGTCAGGAACAGTTGAAATTTGCGCATTGATTATTTCTCCTCGATCATCAGGAGCGTGTCGCCGGCGGCGACCACCTGGGCGACCGCGACGGAGATTTCACGAACCACGCCCGCCTTCGGGGCCTTGATTTCGGTTTCCATCTTCATGGCTTCGATCACCACGAGCACTTCGCCTTCGGAGACCTCTTCGCCTTCGGAGACGAGCACCTTGATGATCGTGCCGGGGAGCGGAGAGGGCAGCGGCGAACCTTCGCCGGAACCGGCCGCGGGAGCGGCGGAGACGGCGGCGATGCCTTCGGAAACCTTGACGGTAAAGCTCTTGCCGTTGACGGTCGCGGTGTAGGCGTCGCCCTTGGCGTTGAGTTCAACCGCGACGTTTTTGCCGTCCACATTGGCGGTATAAGCGCCGGAACCGGCCTTGGCGGCGGGAGCGGCGGCAGCGGCGGGTTTGTCGGCTTCTTTATAACGGATGCCGTTGGGCTTGTCGCCCTTGAGGAAGCTGATCCCCTTATCGCCGCAGGTGGCCGCGATGAAGACGTTTTCATCGGTCACGGGCAATCCGGCGGCTTCGAGTTTGGCGGTCATCGCCTTGACGCCGAGCTTCGGATTCTTGTCGTTGAGGTCGATCACCGCTTCGGTGGTCGGTTCGAGGCCGAGCTGCGCACTGGCGAGCTTGACGATTTCCGGATCGGGAGCAACCGGGGTCTTGCCGAAGTAGCCGAGCACCATCTTGCCGTAACCGTTCTTGTCGATCACCTTCCACTTGCCCTGCATCACGTTGGAGAAGGCCTGCTGGAAATAGAACTGGCTGACC
>JAVBSA010000317.1:0-4580 GCA_031556915.1 Victivallis sp. | reverse complement strand
CCACCCTCCGCCGGTTGGCGATGCGGTCGCCGGGGCAGTCGCTCGCCCGGAAGATATTGGCATATTTCCGCATTGCGGGGCCGACATAATCCTGCCGGAATTCGACCAGAAAATCTTCGGGGAACCGGGCCAGCAGCGCCTCCAGGAGGCGTTCGACCGCTTCGGGAACGCTCCGGCAGTCGCGCCCCGCAAAATTTTGCGCAACGGCCGGATCCTCCGTGCCGGGGGGCAGCGGGAAGCGGTCGAGAAAGTCGATCTTGAGCCCGTCGAGCCCGAGACTCCGCACCAGGTCGGCACAGCGGCCGATCAGGTATTCCCGCACTTCGGGAAAACGCGGGTCGAGGATCCAGCAGCTCAGCCCCGGCGAAAAATAGAGCGTTTTCTCTTTGTTCGCCGCAAAAATCCGGCTCTCTTCCCCCAGGAAGGGCGGCGCGATCCAGAGCATATATTTCAATCCGGCGGCCTTCACGCGTGCCACATGGGCGGCCATATCGGGAAAGCGTTCTTTACAGATCCGCCATTCCCCGGCAAAGGCATATCCGTGGGGGCTGCCGGTCTCCTGCCAGCCGTCGTCCACGATCACGCCGCCGATTCCGTAAGCGCCGCCGAGAAGGATCTCCCTCTCCACCGCCGCCGAAGTGATTTCACGGTGATAGCTGTACCAGGTGGAGTAAACCGCATCCAACGCGGCGGCGGGTACGGGAAGCGGCGGGTAAAAGCGCTCCCACCATACGGAAGCATCGCGCAAAGCCTCTTCAAACGGCACGTCCCGCAGGTCAAACCGGAATTCCACATGATATCCCCCCGTTTCCGGAAAGTTGCCGAAACCGATTCCGCATTCCAGCGCGAAGCTCTCCTCGCCGACTCCGGCATAGAAGTCGACCCGGTGTTTCGCTTCGGAGACGGCGACGGTCAGCCGGTTGCGCCCCCCTGCCCCGACCAGGGAAAACAGCGGCGCGTTGCGGGTGAATTCCGAAGGCAGGCAATTGAGCCAGGCGGGCGGCAGATATTGGGGATAATTTTCTCCGATCTTCCCGGCGACCGAGGTCCAGCGGAACTGAATATCGCGCTGCCAAGTCCGCCAGGAGACGCCGAACGGCGGGGGCATGGAATCGAATTCCACCGTCAAACAACCGACGCCGTCCGAAAAAAAACTCTCCGCCCGGCAACCGGGGACATCCTCCAACGTAAGACAAAGTTCCGGCGAAAGATTCAGAATCATCGTATGGTTTCTCCTGTCCTGTAAGATACCACCGGCGGAGGCGGTTGTCAACCGTCTCCGCATTGATAATTTTTTATCAATTGAGCATGAGCCACTTACATGAAAATTTTTTTATGCTAAAATGACGTTTCCACGCTCATTTTGAGCTTGCTTTTAACCGATTTCGGGCTATTGGTATAAAATTCCTGAAATATTGCCCATTTTTCACAGGAGAACAATATGAGCTGTAACTGTCAGTGCAACGGCCGCGCCCCCGAAGACGCGGCGAAATTCGAGGAGCTGGATCATTATATCGATTCGCTCGACATCGAAAAGGAACCGGAACGCCGGCGCGGATTCCTGATCCAGATTCTCCACCGCGCACAAAATATCTTCGGCTTCCTCTCCGACGAAGTCCAGGAATGCGTCTCTTTGCGGCTCAAGCTCTCCCGCGCCGAAATCTACGGCGTCATCAGTTTCTACAGCTACTTCACCGACAAACCGGTCGGCCGGTACAAAATCAACGTCTGCACCGGAACCGCCTGCTTCGTCAAAGGCGCCCCCAAGGTGCTCGACGAACTCAAGCGCCGGCTGGAGATCAAGGAAGGCGAAAGCACGCCCGACGGCAAATTCTTCCTCGGCGGCCTCCGCTGCGTGGGAGCTTGCAGTCTTGCCCCCGTGGTCATGGTCAACGAAAAAGTCTACGGCAATGTGACCGCCGACAAGGTGGCCGCCATCCTGGCCGACTGTGCGGACTAACCGCTTAAGGAGTAAAAAAACGATGAAAATCACATCCCACGCGCAGTTGACGGAATACGCCGCGCAACTCAATTCCGCCAGACGTCCCCAACTTAAAATGTTGGTCTCGCTCGGCACCTGCGGCATCGCCGCCGGAACCGTGCCCGTCCGCGAAGCCATCGAAAAAGAAATCAAAACACGCAACCTCGAAAACGCCATCGAAATCAGCGAAGTCGGCTGCATGGGCCTCTGCTATTCCGAACCGGTCATTGCGCTGATCGACGAAAAGAACGGCAAACGCATCATCTACGGCGACGTGACCCCGCAGCAGGTTCCCGCCATCATCGCCGCGGGCATCGACGGCGCCGCCACCGGAACCCGGACGCTCGAACGCAATTGGTATTATCCCGAAATCGAAACAGGGGACGAAGGCGAATTCCAGGCCCGCATCGTATTGCGCAACACCGGCCGGCTCAATCCCGAAAAGATCGACGAGTATATCGCCTCGGGCGGTTACGCCGCCCTCGCCCAGGCCGTCTGCCACAGCAAGCCGCAGGAAATCATCGACATCATTACCGCCTCGGGCCTCCGCGGACGCGGCGGCGGCGGATTCCCCACCGGCCGCAAATGGCAGTTCGCCGCCGACCAGCCGGCGGGAGAAAAGTTCATTCTCTGCAACGCCGACGAAGGCGACCCGGGCGCGTTCATGGACCGCGCCGTGCTCGAGGGCGACCCGCACACCGTCCTCGAAGCGATGATCATCGGCGGTTACGCCATCGGCGCCCACAACGGCGTCATCTACATCCGCGCCGAATACCCCCTGGCGGTCAAGCGCCTCCAGATCGCGATCGAACAGGCCAAGGAATACGGTTTCATCGGTAAGAACATCTTCGGTTGCGGATTCGATTTCGACCTCGAAATCAAATTCGGCGCGGGCGCGTTCGTCTGCGGCGAAGAGACGGCGCTCATCCACTCCATCGAGGGGAAACGCGGCGAACCGACCTTCAAGCCCCCCTTCCCCGCCGTGCAAGGGTTGTGGAAATGCCCGACCGTGGTCAACAACGTCGAAACTTACGCCAGCGTTTGCGCGATTATCCGCAAAGGAGCCGAGTGGTTCCGCTCCATCGGAACCGCCGGTTCCCCCGGCACCAAGGTTTTCGCGCTCGCCGGCAAAGTCGAAAATGTGGGGCTGGCCGAGGTTCCGATGGGAAGTACGCTCCGCCGGATCATCTATGAAATCGGCGGCGGAATCAAAAACAACCGCCAATTCAAAGCCGTCCAGACCGGCGGCCCCTCCGGCGGATGCATCACCAAAGAAAAGCTCGACATGGAGATCGATTACGAAGCGCTGAAATCGATCGGCTCCATGATGGGCTCCGGCGGCATGATCGTGATGGACGAAGACGACTGCATGGTCAACATCGCCAAATTCTTCCTCGAATTCACGCTGGACGAATCCTGCGGCAAGTGCACACCGTGCCGGATCGGCAACCGGCGGCTCTTCGAACTCCTCGAAGAGATCACCGACGGCCGCGGCACCATGGATACGCTCGCCAAGCTCAAATCTCTTTCGGCTACCATCAAGGATACCGCGCTGTGCGGGCTCGGCCAGACGTCGCCGAACCCGGTGCTCTCCACCATGGTCAACTTCGAAGACGAGTACATCGCCCACATCAAGGATCAAAGCTGCCCCGCCGGAGTCTGCGCCAAGCTG
Organism: Victivallis sp.; assembly: GCA_031556915.1. Classification (GTDB taxonomy): domain Bacteria; phylum Verrucomicrobiota; class Lentisphaeria; order Victivallales; family Victivallaceae; genus Victivallis. Next base: position 927 of record JAVBSA010000317.1, on the reverse strand, counting down.
ATTCATTACGAAATCAACGACAAATGCGTCGGCTGCGGCGCATGCGCCCGCCATTGCCCGGTCAACTGCATCTCGGGCGAACGCAAACAGCGTTACCTGATCGACCAGCCGAAGTGCATCAAATGCGGCGCGTGTTTCCAGGCGTGCAAATTCCACGCCGTGGACAAACTCTGAGCAATCCCGAAACAGGAGTTACGAATCGATGAAAGTCAATCTCAAAATCAATGACCAGCCCATTTCGGTGAACGCCGGATCGACGATCCTGGAAGCCGCCGAACAGCTCAATATCCGCATCCCCACCCTCTGCCATTTCAAGCTGGACTGCTTTCAGGTGGAACACCGGACCGGCTCCTGCCGCGTCTGCGTGGTCGAGGTGAAAAACCGCCCCAACCTCGCCCCCGCCTGCTGCACCCCCGTGGCGGAAGGCATGGAAGTGCACACCAGCACGCTGCGCGCAATCAACGCCCGGCGAACCATGCTCGATTTGCTGCTCTCGGATCACCCCAAAGATTGCCTGACCTGCCCCAAAAACCTCAACTGCGGTTTACAGGCGCTGGCCCAGGAGATGGGGTTGCACCATCTCCTCTACAAGGGGGAACACTCCACCTACAACAAAGACCTCTCGAGCAAGGCGATCGCCCGCGACCTCGACAAATGCATCATGTGCCGCCGCTGCGAAACCGCCTGCAACGTGGTCCAGACCGTGGGAGTCCTCTCCGGCGTCGGCCGCGGATTCGAGGCCGTCGTGGCCCCGGCCAACCATAAGCCGCTGGCCGAAACCGAATGCGTCTTCTGCGGCCAGTGCGTCCAGGCGTGCCCGGTCGGAGCCCTCTCCGAAATGGATTACAAGTACCCGGTCTGGCGCGCGCTCAACGACCCGACCAAAACAGTCGTCGTCCAGACCGCCCCCGCCGTGCGCGTGGCGAT
>JAVBSA010000404.1:0-4483 GCA_031556915.1 Victivallis sp. | reverse complement strand
ATCCGGCGGCGTCACCCCGAGATACTCCCTCATCTTCTCATTCCAGAGCCCCGGCAGATCCTTCACCTTGACCGCCCCCTCGAACAAACCCTTCTCCAACTCGAAACGCAAAATCACGTGAAGATTGTAGCTCACCTCATCCGCCTCCGTGCGGATCAGCGAAGGACTCACCCGGTTGACCGCCGCATAAAAACGCTCCAGCGGAATATCTCCCAGCTCCCGCTTGAAACTCTTTTGCAATCCCGGATAAAAGAATTTCCAGAACCCGAGCGAACGCCCGACGAAATTCTCCCACAACCGCGATTGCGATTCGTGAAACGCATAGGAACACCCCTCGGCAAGCGGCGTCCGGGCATACCTTGGATCGATCCCCTGCTCGTAAATCGCATGCCCCGCCTCGTGAACCGTACTCAAAATCGTACCGGTCAATTCATTCGGAATCGCGCGCGTCGTAATCCGCATGTCGCCCGGCCCGATCGTGCTGCTGAACGGGTGCTCCGTCAAATCCAGCCTGCCGCAACGGAAATCATAACCGATCCGCTTCACCACGTCGCGGGCAAATTTCAACTGCCGCACCGGTGAGAATTTCCGGTTGAGAAACTCCCCCTCCTCCTGCTTCCGCCCGGCAATCTCCTTCAATAGCGCGCTCTGTTCCTTGCCGAGTCTGGCGAAAAGCACCTCCAAAGCGGCGACCGTGTTGCCCTCGTCAAAGCAATCCAGCAAACCGTCGAGCGGATGGCCGCCGTTGCCGAGACAGGCGGCTTCCTCGCGCTTCAGTTTCAAAAGCGCCTCCAGCTGAGGCGACAGAATCGAGAAATCACGCTTCCCCCGCGCCGCAAGCCACGCATCATAGCACTTGGCCGAAGACTCGGCCAACGCAGTCGCCAGCCGGGCGGGAATCAAGGTCTCTTTATCGTAATCACGGCGGAGTTTGCGGCACAAGGCAAATTCAAACGAGCCCGGAGCCGGCTGTTCCGCCTCCAGCTCCGCAATCAACGCGCCGAACGCTTTCGAAGTGGATTTCGCGTGAATCACCCCCACCAGGGCGGCCATCTGGGCGGCACGGCCCGCTCCTCCGCCGGGAGGCAGGTTGACCTGCTGGTCCCACTCCAGAAGCGCGAGCGCCGCCGAAAGATCCGCGATCTCATGGACACGCGCGAGCAGTTTCGGATTCATCAGGACAACACCCCGAGCTCCGTCAGGTCGGCCTCCAGCCCGGCGGCGTCGAACACCTTGCCGGGGCGCCACTTCCCGTTGAACTCCAGCGTCGGCACGACCCAGTCGTCACCGCCGTTGACGTCGATCACCTTCCGGATCACGCTCTGCGGCTGCTCTTCGATCTCATGGTACTCAAAAGGAATGTTGTGTTCCCTGAGCCAGGCGATCGTCCGTTTACAATGGGGGCAGATACTCCAGGCATATACGTTCAGCATAATCGTTCCTCCTCGTTAGTTGTCATACACTACCACAGAGAGGAACGAAATGCAAGTCTGTTGCCTCGCCCCGCATGATCCGCAGGAGTTCTTCGCTCAACGGCTCGCGCGTCACGTCGTCCGCCAGGCTGAAACGGTTGGCGTCGTACGGTGTGCTGAGATAGTTCCAGATGCTGTAGGCGATGCGGTGCTCGAGACAGAGGCCGATGATGTCGCGGCAATAATTTTCCCGGCTGACGGGGTCGCAGTTGCGGATCACGCCGAATTCGCCGCAATAAAGCGCCTGGCCGGTGCGGCGGCCGAACGCGAACGCCTCCGCCATCACCCCTTCGAGGAAGTTCCGGTCGATCCGGGCGACGCCCCCGTAACAGTCGTCCCAGTGGGAGAATTTGCGAAAATCCCGGTATTTCTCCACGGAATCCGGATAGTTCATCGCCCGGTTGTAGACCGCGATGACCGGGTTGACCGGCCCCTGCTGATGCGTGAATTCCACCGGATCGTAACTGTGGAAGGAATAGACGATTTTTTCATCGTCGAACACCCGCATCCCTTTGAGTTTCGAAGGGTGGTTGCCCGCCGCCGATCCAACCACGATCACCCGGGCGGGATCGATTTTCCGGATCGCCCGGATCGTCCGTTCCGCCAGGCGGTTCCACACTTCAGCATCGTCGGTCGCCACTTCGTTGAGTAGTTCGAAGGCAAGAAAATCGCCGCAGCCGCGGAAACGGCGCGCCAGCTCCTCCCAGAGCCGGACGAACCGCTCCTGACAGGATTCATTGGCGAACAGAGAGGTCTGAGAAGCATATTCGCAACTCGATCCCGGAGCGCGATGCAGATCGAGCACCACATTGAGACGGTTGCGGCGGCACCAGAAAATCCCGCGTTCCAGAAGCTCAAAACCCCAGGTGGTGTATTGAAACAGCGCCTCTTCTCGCTCCAATATGGTGTAGTCGAAAGGCAGCCGCACGTGATCGAGCCCCCATGAGGCGATCCGGCGGAAATCCTCTTCCGTCAGGTAGCGTTCAAAATGTTCGCGGTCCCCGACCGTGATAAGCGTGCTCTGCTCGATCGGGATGAAACGCAAACGCTTGAAGTTGGTCAACCATCCGCCCAAGCCGATTCCCTTCTCGAATCCGGTGAATTCTCTCATTGTTTCTCTTTCAGAATAATATGATAGACCATGGTTACCCCCTTTGGACCGAAAACTTCGGCCCGGAAACGAAGTGCGCCCTCCCGGTACTCCGCCGGAATCTCCCCCAGAACCGAACCGTCAAGAGCCAGCGCGTAGACGCGGCAGGGCCCCGGCGTCGCCAGCTCGATCAGCGCCCGGCCGCGGGCAGCCAGAACCGGCACCCCGCCCTGCGAAGTCTGTACTTTGCGCTCGGAAGAGGTGAATTCGGTTCCCGCGGCCAGCACGTCGGTCAGGTGAAAGAGCAGCAGGTCGCCGCTCGTTGCCAGCGGTTTGCCGTCCCGCGAATGGACGGAGACGGTGGCGAATCCGAAGGAATCCCGCACCATCATGAATTTCCCCTGCCGGGTTCCGCCGGGAAAGGTGAAGAGTTCCGATTTCGGGGTGGCGACCGATATCTCCGGCCCGTTTTTGTCGAGCCGGATTTCCCCGGTCTCACTGACGATGACGCCGCTTTGCCGGTAAGCCTCGCACGCCTTGAGGAACGGCTGCGGGATGCTGCGGAGCCGTGCGCCTTTGGGGGCGGAACCGATCTTGCCGTACAATCCGGCAAGCTGGAATTTGTCGTCGAACCGGTCGCGAAATCCGGGATCGTTCCATTCCAGCACGGCGCTTTCCCCTTTCGCGGGCGAAACGTCGCCGCGCACGAACAGGAAGTAGAGGATCCGCCCGGTGAGGATTCCAATAGGCTCGTAATAGTGGTCGAAAGCACCCGGAGCGGAAAATTGGTGCACATCCTTTGCATTGTGCCCGTAGGCGAACCGGTAGAGCGCGTCCCAATCCTGCAGCGCGCCATATCCCCCCGCCACCGCGGCGATCTCGCTGCGGAAGCGGTTCGGGTAACAGAACTGCAGTTCCGTGACGACAAACGGCTTGCCCGGAATCCGGATGCGCATGGCGCGGCCGAAACTGCCCAGCTCTTCCACAAGGGAGCTCGTCTGCCGGAAGGAGATGGGAACGTTCCAGTTGTTCAGCGGAAAAACCGGGTGGTCGTGATAGATGTGCGCGTCGACAAGATCGAGTTCGGCGCGGAACGGCTGCAGCCGTAGGATCGATTCGTTGTTGAGGTTGGTGAGCGCGGCCTTTACACCGACCTCCTCACGGAGAAAACGCATCTGTTCGCGCTGCACCTTGAACTGCCGTTCCTTGAGAAAGTCGAAGAATTCCCCGTCCCGCATTTTCAGCAGCGTTTCAGTGAAGATTCCCTTTTCCTGAAGGTATTCCCGGTAGCATTGTTCGATGATCGGCGCCAACGACGGGTGCTGCCACAAACTGTAGATCGGGCTCTCGTTGTCGAGGTTGAGAAAAAAGAGCGCGGGGTCGTCGGCCATACAGGCGCCGGTGTAGGGATTCGGCATTGTCATGATTTTCCGGGCGAACTCCTTCCAGTTGCGCAAGCCGGAGTCTGTGAACAAAGTGAGCACCTTGCGGATATGTTCGTCGTTGGAGGTGGGGCACTCCGGAATGCCGTCGCCGGGGCGCACGATCCGGGTGCTGTGAATGTCGATGGTGATGCGGATGCCCTTCTCGCGGATCTTCGCATAGAAGTAGTGGAAACGGTCGAGGTGATTCTCATCGAAATCGAGGGTTGAGGGCTTGCTCCAATCGTACAGATGCTTTTCGAACTGGTGAAGGCGGATGGTGTTGAATCCCTCCCGGGGAAAGCGTTCGGCGAGCAGATCGGCCTCCTCATGGGTGGGGATGGTCATCGCCTGCCCGTGTTTGGTGCCGTAAAAACGGATGCGTTTCGCCGGATTCTTTTCGGAGACGAAATGTCCCTCACGATCGATCACGATGCGTTCGGTCATCGGCGGCATCGCGCCAAGCGTGGGGGAAAAATCCAGCGCGGAGCCTTTGAGGT
>JAVBSA010000442.1:0-6978 GCA_031556915.1 Victivallis sp. | reverse complement strand
GCATCGCTCCCGAACCGTTCGCCTTCCGGAGCGGCGAGGAAAAGCTCCACGCTGTCCTGCATCCACAGTTCTCCATCCGGCATTTCGTTGACCACTTCCGTGTCGGTGATATCGAAGAAAAAGCAGAGCCCGTTCCGGTTCCAGCCGCCGGCGATCCGCGCGGCGAAATCCGCCCCCTCTCCGAAGATGAGCGTCCAGCCGCCTTCGGGTGGGGTATCCCGCTCCAGGCAATCGTCCGGCACACGAAGACAGGAGATGGCTGCCAATGTCGCTTTATCCTTCATTTCAAACCCTTTGTGATATGGTAACCGGCCGTGCCGCCTTCGAACCGGCAGTTGTCGGCCTGAAAGGTCAGTCTGCCGTCACGCCACGTTGCGGCGACTTCACCGAGAACGTCGCCCTGGAAATCGACGGCGGCGACTTTGCGCGGCCCGTCGACGGCGAGCGAAATTGCCGCCGTTCCGCGCCGGAGAAGCAGCCCGCCCTCCCCTGTCGCCTCGACCCGGCGGCGATCCTGGTCCGAAAAACGGATCTCGGTCGTCACCATATCGGTCGATTGCAGCAGGATCACGGAATCGCTCAGGCGCAACTCCTTCCCGTCCAGGCTGATCGCGGCGAAGGTCTGGAAGGTGTCGGATTTCTCCACCTTCAACGCGCCGTCGACGCTCGCGCCTTCCGGCAGCGTCACCGCCGCCGAGAGGGGAGTCGTAATTTGAAGCGTCTTCTTTTCAGGCGCAATCCGGATCTGGCCGGTAACGCTCTCGGCGACCTGGGTTGCCTTGTATCGCTTATATTGTTCCACCGCGGCACGATTGTGGTCCGGTATGCCGGGAACCGGGCGGTCGTCGAACATGACGCCGATCTGGTTGACAAGACCGGAGGTGTTCAGTCTCGGGAACCCGTAATCCTTCCTTTGACCAAAGAGATCGCGCGGAATCGTATAGCCCACCCGGACCGGGCTCGGCTTCACATCGCCGCGCACGAACAATGCCGCCGCAATCCGGTCGCTGAGCTGTTTTACGGGATCGTAACAGGATTCGAAGACGACGATCCGCTTCTGTTTGCCCATCAGCCGCCAGTCCGACCCGGAAAAGTTGAACCGGAAAATCCCGTCGATATCCTGAAGCGCGCAATACGCCCCCATCAGCGGTCCCTCCTCATTGCGGTGAATGTTGGGCGAGCAGAAATCCACCTCGGTGATGTAGAAGGGCTTGCCGTAGATACGGCCGCGCATCACATTCAACGGAACCCAGCCGTGGCCGGCGATGACGGAGCTCTGGCTGAACGCCATCGGCAGTCCCCAGGCTTTTTCCGGAAACATCGGGTGATCCTGATAGATGTGGTCGTCAACAACATCATAAGTGTCGCGCAACCAGGTGCTTGCCTGGTCTCCTCCATTGTTGGCGGAGGTCATGAAGAAGCGGGCTCCAAGATCGTTGCGGAGAAAATTCATCATCTCCCGCGACCGCTTGCGGGCCTGCGTATAGAGGAAGCGCATATAATCCGGATTGCCGGTAATCGGCGACGGGTTCAGCCCCGGATTCGCCTTGCAGTGCTTCGCGTATTCGTCCGAGAGGAAACGGTGAAGGATTCCGCCCGGCGTATGATTCCAGCCGTTGCCGATGGTGTCTTCATTGCTGAGGTTGACGAAAATCACCGCCGGATCCTCGGCCAGCGACAAACCGGTATAGGGATTCACATGAGTCAACCAATTACGGACAAACCCCTTCCAGTTCTCAAACGCGTCGTCGCAGAACTGGAACGCATTCTTGGCGCCGGTGTGACCGGTCGAGAGGTAACCGGGGTAGCGCTTGAAGACCTCCAGGTTGTCCCCCGGTTTCAGTTTCCGCGAGGTATAGAGGTCGAAGGTGAGGTAGATCCCCTGCTCCTTGAGCTTGGCGGTCAGATACTCGAGCTTGTCGAGATTGTTCATATTGAGCGTCGTCGAATCCGGCGCGGCGGGGTCGACAAGAGGGTTGTCGTGATGGTGGTAACGCACCGCGTTGATTCCCTGGGCCGCAAGAAAAACGGCGAGCTTTTCAGCCTCCTCCTTCGGGAGGAAGAGCGCGCTGTCGCAAAGATTTACGCCGTTCATGCGGATGCGCCGCTCCGGCGCGTTTTCAAATACCATCGTGCCGGCGGCACTGATTTTGGGGTATCCGTACTTGCCCGCGGGCTTGTGCGTAATCGCCACATCGGTGAAGTCAAGCGCACTGCCCGGGGTGACCCGGCGTTCGTATTTGACCTGCCGCCAATCCTTGTCGGGAGCGGCGACCACCGGGCGGGCGACCTGTTTCGGCAGGAGCATCGGGCGTTCGCTCAAAGTCACGCCCGCGATCATCCAGATCGCCTCGGGATGCACGATGCGGAAGGTGAGCGAAACCGGTTCCGAACCGCCCAACGTGAAGCTCGACGCATACAGCCCCACCGTCCGCATCGCATTGCGCGAGGACCAGGCGATTTTGCCGTTGCTGAAATCACCGGCGACCCACCAGTTGCCGAGATCCACCCCGCCGGCGACCGGAATCGTCTGACTGCCGGTATCGGCATAACGGACAACGACTTCGCCGATTTGATCGGTCTCCACCCAGCCGGAGGCGTGGAGCAGCGAAAGCCCGCGCGCCTTCGTTCCGGCGGGGAGAGTGAGCGTAATCTCGCCGGGCGCCATGTCGCGCACCGGGCCCGCGACCACGATGGCCCCGGGCTTGCCGGTTTTCTTTTCATCGACGATCGCAAAGGGGATATCGTGACTGACGACTTCGCGGGCATCGAAAACGCTCATATCGTTGCCGGGCCCCTGATCGGTCCAACCGCCTTTTTTGTCGTTGGCGACTTCATCCGCAAAGGTGCGGTTGGTTGCACTGCTGATATCGAGCGGCTGGATTTTCGGCGCTTTCCGGTCGATCTTCAAAGCGAGGTCACTTCCGGCCGCCTCGAAACGGATGGAGAAACCGGCGTCTTTGTTCCACTTGCGGTTGTCCTGAATGGTGAGACACGCGTCGCTTCCGGTCGTAAAACGGTATTCTGTGCCGTTCTTAAGCGGCAACTCGACCGACTTGATCCGGCCGGTCTGCTTCCAGATTCCGTCGGTGAACACGACCGTCTCGCGCTTGCCTTTGAGGTCGGTCAAGTGGAAACGCCCGGCGTATTTCGCGGGGACCTCCATATCGATGTAGCGGCAACGGACATTGGGGTCGGTGAGCTGAAAGTTCCACCGGCACTCCAAAGAATCCGCCCCGTTCTCCCGGGAGCTCCAGACCAGTTTCCCCGCCGCCTTCCCGTCGATGAAAATCTCGTTCTCCCGCGTTTCCGACGGCAGGATGCGCGCCACGTTCCAACCGGGTCCGTAAATAACCGTCGGCACGAAGGGAAGTTCGCCGAAACTAAAATCGGTTGCGGGAGCCGCGATCACGGAACCGGCGGCAAGATACAGGAACAGCAGGCACTTACGAAACATGACGGAATCCTTTATGGTTGTCGGACAGTGTTTTTCACGGGCGCGGCGGAATTGCGGACGACCAGTTTCCCGGGCAGCATCTTCACCTGGGGCGGAATCTCCCCGGGATTCTCCAGGAGTTCGATCAGCATCCGGCCGGCCTCTCCGCCCATCTCCCGGACGGGAATCTCCAGACAGGTCATCGGAGGAGCGGAAAAGGCGGCCATATGCGGATTGTCGAATGTCACCACGCTCGCCTCTTCCGGAATGCGTAAATTCCTGACACGCAGATAGTGGCTGATCTCAATACCGGCCATGAAATTGTAGGCGACATAGGCGGTGAAACCGCGCGCCACGCCTTCTTCGACCGCGGCCTCAATCGTCACGGAACAGTTTTTCGCGCTTTCCAGAACAGGGAGCCCGTGCGAAAGGCAGAAGTCGAAATAGGTCGCAGTGCGGCGAATCACGCTGTAATGCTGCTCCGCGAAGGAGAGCGGAATCAATTGGGGATCCCGATAATGATTGATATAAGCGATCTTCCGGTGGCCGAGCCGATACAGATATTCCATCAGGCACTCCATATTGCCGACGTCGTCCGCCAGTACCGCGCTGCCGCGCGGCCCGGCGAGACCGTTCAGCACGACATAGGGCAGATCGCTTTCATCCAGCTCGCGGATGAGCTCGTTCCGGCGGACGTCCACCGGGATGACCCCGGCCACCTTCCACTGCGGCAGCCCGTAGGTCGCCCCCTGTTCCAGCGGCCGGATCAGATAATGGGTGCTGAACCCTCTTTCATACAGTCCGTCGTTGATGCCGTCCACCCCCGCGCCGATATCGGAATCCTGGAGGTAATTCGGCAGCATGATCGTAATTTGCCGGTTGTTTTTCTTGCGCATGGCCTGATACATCGGATTCGGAGTGTAATCGCGTTTCGAAACCCGGTCGAGAATCCGTTGGCGCAGCTCCGGTTTCACCGAAAAATTTTTATTGCAGCCGCTGAGCACCCGACTCACCGTCGAAGGCGATACATTGAGTTCCGCGGCGATTTCTTTTAAAGTCATAACGGGATATCCCAATTGTGTTTTGTCATTTTTAGCAAACTGTTTGCTACATTTATTATGATCCATCCCGGATGAAATGTCAATCGAAAACAAGGGGCTTACAGGGAAAAAAGATGACTTTTTTTAGCAAACGCGCAAACCGATTGCTAGAATTCGAATCAGCCGACTTCGTTACGCGGACGGCTTGCCGTTCAAGTCAAAGCGGGTGTGCCTTTGCCGGAACTCGCTCGGCGGCAGGCCCAGGTGGCGCTTGAAAAAGCGGGAGAAATAGTATTCGCTACAGAACCCCATCGCTTCCGCGATCTCCTTGATCGAGGATTCGGTGCCGGTCAGCAGCTTTACCGCATGGTCGGCGAGGATGCGGTCGAAGAACTTCCGGGGGGCGATGCCGGTATCGGCGGAGAATTTCTTGGCGAAGTTCTGTTCCCCCATATTCATGATTTTCGCCATGTCCGCCACGGAGACGTGAAAATCGCAGTTCCGGTGCAGATATTCGGTCAACCGGGCGTATTTGACGAACTTGGAGTAGACTTGCTCCATATCGATGACCTCTTCCCTCAATACCTCAAACAGCACCTGCCGGCAGAGCAACTGGACTCCGTTGATGAAATGCAGCGAGCCCGGCGAATCGACCAGCGACTCGGCGACTTGCGTGAGCGCCGGATCTTCCCCGTGAAAAATCCGGTGTTTGTTCGCCAGGATTTCCACTCCGCGCAACACGGAAAAGCTGAAATGGATCGAGAGGTGGTTGCTGCCCGCGTGAAAATGCCGCGCCTCCTGAAACGCCGGAATCAACAGCCACATTCCGCGCTTGAACTTGACGGTGGCGCTTCCGTCTTCGATCGCGGTATCCCCCCGGCTGCCGAAGGAAAAGAGCAGCCGGTTGTGGGGATATTTCGTGACGAAATTGCCGTTGCTGGTTCCGAAAAAGAAGTTGCGGAACTCCAGATTGAGGCAGTTGCTGAGCGACAGCAGATTGTTCTGAAATGTTTCCATATGACATATGATATCCCGAACTTCCGGTCAAATCAATGTTTTTTACAGAAAAAGACATCCTTTTTTCCGTTTCGTGCATTTCGGAACAGCCATTCCGGCGTTATCGTAAGATTAGAATATAAGGAAGGTTACGATGAATCCAGCCTGGGAAGCCGACAAAGAATATCTGGAACGGAAATTTGTCGATCCGACATTTTACGACAATGCTCCCGGCCTGCCGCCTGCCGGGCTGAAGAGCCGCCTGCGGCACTGCTTTGCCCGGGACCGGGAACTGCCGCGCGCATTGGCCAAGGCGAACGCTTTCGCCGAAGTGCTCGAACAGACCCGCATCAAAGTATCCAATCACGACTGGTTTCCCGGCATTGCCGCGTGTCCCGGAAAACCGTTGCAGGCAATTTATATCATCCCCTGGATCCGCGAAGGCTTTGCCGACATCTTCACACCGGCGGAACAAGCCGAAATCAACGCCTATCACGAAACCCGCCTGGCGCAGATCCGGGTCGATTACGACCACTCCGTGCCCGACTGGGACGCGGTGCTGAAACTGGGCTTCTCCGGCCTGCTCGAACGCGCCGGGCGCTATGGAGAAACGGCGGAAACCCGGGTGTATTTTGAAGCGATCCGCATCGAATACCGGGCCATTCTCCGCCTTCTCGACCGGCTCATCGCCGCAGCGGAGCAACTCCCCCCCTACCCCAAAGGCGAACGGATTCTCGGCGCGCTGCGCCGACTGCGCATCGGAGCGCCCACCGATCTCTACGAGGCGCTGCTTCAGATCTGGCTCTATTTCCAGCTTTCGGAATACGTGGACATGATTCAGACCCGAACCTTCGGCAATCTAGACCGGGTGCTCTATCCTTATTACCGGAACGATATCGATTCCGGGCACTGTTCCGAAGAGGATATCCGCGCCTTTTTCCGTTCCTTTCTCTATCAGGCGACGGCGATGCGTTACCCGGTCGGGCATCCCTTCTATTTCGGCGGCACGAATCCCGACGGCAAGTCGGCCATCAACGAACTCTCCTATCTGATCCTGGACGAATACGACCGGATGGGGATTTACGATCCCAAACTCCAGATCAAGGTTTCCCCGCAAACCCCAACGGCCTTCCTCGACAAGGCGTTGGAGATGATCCGCCGCGGCCACAACAGCATCGCGTTCGTCGGCGAACCGTGCATCAAACGGGCCATGTTGAAAGCGGGTTACTCTGAACGCGAGGCCAACACCGCCGACGTCAAAGGCTGCTACGAGTACTGCGTCCGGGGCGAAACCGTCGAGACCGCCCCCGTCACCGTGAACGCCGTCAAGGCGCTCGGCCTCGCGCTCCACAACGGAATCGAACCGCTTTCGGGCAAGCTTCTCGGGCCGCGGACCGGCGATCCGGCCTTTTTCACCTCCTTTGCACAGCTTTACAAGGCGTTTCTCCGCCAACTGTTCCACCTCTGCGACCGGTGCGCCGCCTACGCCGGGCGGCTGGAACAAAA
>JAVBSA010000186.1:0-4330 GCA_031556915.1 Victivallis sp. | reverse complement strand
AGGATCACATTATCCTTGAGCGGGAGGTCGGTGACGATCGCTTTGCCGTCTTTGAATTCGACCGGGATATCGTAAGTGGCTCCTGAAATCATATCGATGGCGACGGGGCGGTGGCCGGCGAACTCCGTTAATCCGCTCACTTCGAAACTGACGACCCGGTTGTTGAATTCGCGGCTGTACGGTTGCATCGACCAGACGGCGACCATGCGTTCGTTTGGCGTCGCGGGGTGGGAGAAGCCGTAGAGCCGGATTCCGTTGGCGGCGGCGATGCGCGACTGATCCCAGTCTTTGACCAGTTCGGCGCGCACGGCGCTGCGGTGGAGCGAGTCGTTGGTGACTTTCGTTTTGAGGGCGGGCTCGAATTCCGCCCCGGCCAGCAGGGAATTCATCCGCTGCATGACGTAATAGGCTGTTTTCCGGCTGTAGTCGCCTCGAAGCAGTCCGAAATTGGCTTCGTCCATACTGGGTTTCGATTGATAATCGTCGACGAAATCGTACTGCATGGTTGCTGCGATGGGCAGTGCGAGGCTCTCGATGAAACGGCGCAGGAGATAGAGTGCCTGCGCTTCCTCCGAGAAACCTGCGTACATGCGTTTTTCGCTTGAGAACCAGTAGGTGCTGAAGCCGAATTCGGTTATCCAGAGCGAGCGTTCCTTGCCGGTTTTGCGGAAGTGTTCGTGATAGGACTCGACCAGTCCCCGGAAGGTATGTTCTTTATCGCCGACCTGGATGCCGTCGCGCTTGGTGAGTTCCCAGCCGAACGGAATCTTCTCCGGCGGCAGGGAGAAGGTGTAGGGGTGTTCCACCACGCCGTCGAGATTTTTCGACAGGTTGAGGTTCAATGCGTGGAAGTTGGTCGGAGCGCAGGAACCCAGGCCGATCACGGTTTTCTCCGGTGCGATCTGTTTGATGAGATCGGCTCCGGCGTTGGTGTAGCGGACGTGTTCCTTTACCCAGTCCGATACGGATCCGTCGTTTTCGTAGCCGTTCCAGTTGCCGGGTTTGCCGTTGAACTTGAATTTCTGCCGCCAGTTGCCGAAGTTGTTCGGTTCGTTGCCGAGTTCGTAGACGTTGACGGATTGGCGGCTGCCTTCGACGGTGGCGCGGAGTTTGGCGAGGAATTCATCGACGCTGTCGTCCGCGGTCATGGGGATGACGACGATCTGTTCGATTCCGCGTTCTTTGGCGAGTTTCAGGGTTCCGAGATCGGTGTCGGTGATTTTCCAGGAACCGTCCAAAGCTTTATCGAGCTTGAGTCCTTCGCGGATGTACTTGAAACCGCAAGCGGCGATTTCATCGAGCAGCTGTTCTTTGGGATACCAGACTTTGAAGGCGCCTTCCGGCTTCGGCGCGTAGCTGAAGTGGACGCAGGTCCCGAACTTCGAGGCGGCGATTTCACGGCTCGACCGGGGAGCGCCGAGGTTGACCGTGTCCGATTGCGAACCGGCGAGGAGGGTGGAATATTCCGCATTTCCGTTCGGCGCGTCGACACGCAGCGTGATGCGGTAGCGATTGCGCGGATTGGGCGCGCCGTCGAAGGGGACTTTGTAGAAAAATTCATTTTCTTTCCCCGGCTCGAGCCGGTAGCGCTGCGCGAGATCGCGGCCGGGCTGCGGGAAGATCAGTTCCAGCTGCCCCGGTTCTTTCCCGGCGGCGTTGATTTTAAGCATGGCTCCTTCGGCCTGGGCGAGCCATTCGCCCCGAATGCTCCAGCCGGCGAGCGCGGCGTTGAAATCGTTTCCCCGGACGGCCCCCGGCGGCAGCTTCGCCGCCTGTGCCAGGAAGGATTTGATCGTGATGACGCCTTCGGGCGGTTGGTCTTTTCCCTTTGTCGCCATCAGCCAGACCGATTTGACCGGGAATTGAGGTTGCTTTTGATTGTTGTCGCCGCCCCAGGCGGAGTTCCACGGGCCTTTGACGCCGAGGGTGAGCGTCTGTTCGGAATCCTTCGGGAGCGTGAAGCCTTTGCCCTGAAAGGTGCGGCCGGTGCTGTCGACGATCCGGTAATTGAAGGAGGCGGTTTCGGAAGCCTTGACCGTAACGCTGAAGGAATCCGCCTCCATGGCGGGGAATTTCCGCAGCTGGCAGCCGACGTAAGCTCCGCCCCCGGTGAAATCGTAGGCGAGGCGGAGCCCCTCGGGGGACCCGGTGAGGTTGACTTTGGCGCCTTTGAATTCGCCGCCGTTGAAACTGGTCCAATTCTCCGTTGTACGGCAGCCGTCGAGCATGATTTCCGCGGCCGGAAGAGAGGCTCCGGCGAACAGGGCGAGGGCGATGGTGGTAATTCTGCAAATCATCATCAATTATCCTTTGGGGCGTTCCAGATGGTGCCGTCGATGGTCCAGCGGTTGTCGTTATCCCATTTGTTGTAGAGCACGCCTTTGGTGTAAAGCCCGTTCCAGAGACCGGTGGGGCTGCGGACGGCGCTGACGTGCCCGTCGATCCAGAGCACGTTGCAGCTGCTGTTATGGCGGACTGTGGCGCAGGGGTTGGCGGAATCCGACCAGCTCAGCGCGATGAAATAGCCGCCTTGCCCGTCCTGGTTGAGGTTGGCGTCGGCCTCCAGAATGCAGATTGTTGTGCTCGGAACTTTGATTTTTCCGCTTTTCCGTTTGGGGAGGTGCTGATTATTGAAGGCATAGCTGATCCGCAGTTCATCCCAGAGCTGAGCGGTTGGTTTCTCTGCCCGTATGATGTTGCCGTCGGCGGCGCACCAGAGTATTTTATCCTTCTTTTTGCCCACGCTGTCGGCGGTATCTTTGCCGAGATAGGGTTGCATGACCCGGAACCACGCGAAACTGCGGTCGATCGTTCCGTCCGACTTGAAGCCGGTATAGAAGAAGCCGTCGTTTTCATCCATGTAAAAAGCGGTCGCGGTTCCCTGCTGTTTGAGGCTGTTGAGGCAGTTCGACTGCCGGGCGCGCTCCCGCGCCTGGTTGAGCGCGGGCAGCAGCATCGAGGCCAGGATGGCGATGATCGCGATAACGACCAGGAGTTCGATCAAGGTAAAGGCGTGATGGTTCTGTTTCATGAGTGATCCTTTAATTGTTATTGAGTGAAGTTATTCCAAGGTCTCTGACTGACTCGCGCACGATGAGTTCCGGCTCCAGCCGGAGGTGGAAAAATGGTTTTTCGCCGGCAATCACACTTCGCAGCTCCCGGTCGATCATGGCGATCTGATTTGTCCGACCGTCCTGGATGCTGTCGAGGGGCGGATTCAGGAAAGAGCACTCCGGCGGATTGTCGTGGGTGACGATGCTGACGTCGCCCGGAATCGAAATTTGCCGATCCGCGAACAATTTATAGACTTCCAGCGCCGGATGGGAGGTGGAAAGAAAGAGGCCGGTGAAGCTCAGTCCGTTCTTTTCCAGGTGATCCGCCAGCGCGGTGTAGCAGCGGGCGTGATTGTCCTGCCAGCTTTCGGAATTGCTTTCGATGACTTCGACCGAAATGCCGGAGAGCCGGGCGAAATCGGTGAAGCCCTGAATGCGCATGTCGAAACCGTCGCCGTGGGGCTCGGTGACCAGGATGGCGAGCTGCCGGTGCCCGTTGTTGATGAGATGCGCGGCGGCCAGCGCTCCGCCAGCCGCTGCGTTCCCCGCGACCATGGAGAGGCCGACGCCGCCGATTTCATGGTTCAGGATCACAACCGGAATCGAGAGCGTGCAAAGGTAGGCCATTCCCTCCTGGCTGATGGCGCCGGCGGGGGGAGAAACCAGGGCGGCGTCGCAGTCGTCAAGCGGCAGATAACGGAAAAATTCATCGCTGCGGTCGGGCGACCTGCTGCTGAACCGCAAAGTCCCGCTCTCGTCGGCGTAGCTCCGCCACTCCGCCTCCAGGCGTTTGAAGGAGGGGCTCGGCCATTTCGGATAGAACAAGCGATAATGGAGCAGCCGTTCCGGGGATTGGTTCCGGGTGAAATAGCCGCTGCCGGGGTGGCGGATCACCACGTTTTCCGCGACGAGTTTTTCCAGCACCTGTTCGATTGTCCGCTGGCTGGTGTTGAAACGCCCCATCAGCCCGCGGATCGGATGAAACCGGGAGTTGGGCGGCAACTGGCCCGCTTCCTCTTTCAAGGTGAGCGCGATATCGTCTTTCCAGTCCGTCATGAGGGGATCCTCCATATGAATGATTACGTATTGTTACATATAGTATGATGTATTCATACGCGGGTGGCAAATGCCGTTGTTGAAAAAATGCGTTTTTATTTCGTCCTCCGGGTCGTTTGGCGCAGGAGCGTTTGCGGAGCGCCCACTGGGAACAGTGGGTTAAGTCGGACATGTCGGACCAATACTCTTCATTTAAAGGACCACGAAACACACGAAAAACA
>JAVBSA010000320.1:0-6412 GCA_031556915.1 Victivallis sp. | reverse complement strand
ATTCTTCTTCGCCGCAGCCGCAACCGCAGCCTTCGCCGCACTCGCCGTCGCAACCGCAATCGCAGTCGTCGTCGTCCGAACAGACGAAGTGGTCGCCGATCCGGTCAATCACCCCTTCCGGAGTGAAACCGAACTTCTCGGCCAGCACCTTGGACGGAGCCGACGCGCCGAAGTGATCCAGCCCGATCGCCAGGCCGTCGCGGCCGATGAAGCGGTGCCACCCGTAGGTGCAACCCGCTTCGATCGAAACACAGGCCATGCACCACGAGGGCAGGACGTCTTCCTGGTATTCCGGATCCTGCTTGAGGAACAGCTCCTGGCTCGGCATCGAAACCACACGGACGCCCAGCCCGCGTTCCCGCAGCAGCGCGGCCGAGTCGAGCGCCAGGTTCACTTCGGAACCGGTCGCAATCAGGATGATGTCGAAATCTTCGTCCTCGTCGATCACATACGCGCCCTTGGAGACGTCGGCCCTCTTTGCCTGCTCGGCGGTATAGGGGCGGAGATCCTGTCGGGTCAGCAGCAGCACCACCGGGCCGTCGGCCTGGAGAGCGGCGGCCCACGCCTGCGCCACTTCGTTCGCTTCCGCCGGCCGGATCACCGTCAGGCCCGGAATCGTGCGGAGCATCGCAATCTGTTCGATCGGCTCATGGGTCGGGCCGTCTTCGCCGACATGGAAGCTGTCGTGCGTGAAGACGTAGATCTGATGAAGCTTCTGGAGCGCCGCGAGGCGGATCACCGGCTTCATGAAGTCGCTGAACACAAAGAAGGTCGAGGTGTAGGGAATCGTGCCGCCGAACAGCGCCATGCCGTTGCCGGCCGCGCCCATCGCGAATTCACGCACGCCGAAGTGAAGGTTGCGGCCCGCCGGATTCGCCGCGGTGAAATCGCCGCCGCCTTTGATGTCGGTCTTGGTCGAGGGAGCCAGGTCGGCCGCTCCGCCGAAGAGCGCCGGAACCAGTTCCGCCGCCTTCTGCAGCACGGTTCCGCCCGAAGCGCGGGTCGCGACCGGCTTATCCAGGGGAGCGGCCTTGAGAAGCTCTTCCCTGATATTGGCCGGAACCGTCTTGTTGAGGTAAGCGTCGACCAGGGCCGCTCGCGCCTTGTCGGCGTCGAGGAACGCCTGGAACTTCTTGTCCCACACGGCGGCCTCTTTGACCAGCTCTTCGACGCGCGCCTTGCAAAGCTCGGTCACTTCGGGCAGCACGGTGAAAGCCGCGGGCATATCGAAATGCTTGCGCAGCGCTTCGACCTCTTCCGCGCCGAGCGGTTCGCCGTGGGCGCTCGCTTTGCCCTGCTTGTTGGGCGCGCCGAACCCGATCTGGGTCTTGCCGACGATGAGCGTCGGGCGGCCGTCGGATTTCACCGCTTCGGCCAGCGCGGCGTCGCAGAGCGCGGGATCGTTGGCGTTGGCGATGCTGATGACGCGCCAGTTGTAGGCGGCGAACCGGGCGGAGACGTTCTCGCTGAAGGCGAGCGAAGTCTGCCCTTCGATGGTGATGCTGTTGTCGTCGTAGAAGACGATCAACTCGTCGAGTTTCAGGTGGCCGGCGAGCGAAGCGGCTTCGCTGGTGATCCCTTCCATCATGCAGCCGTCGCCGGCGATGACGAACATCCTGTTATTCATCAACCCGGCCTGGTCGAGCCCGGTTCTGGCCGCGAGATGACGCTTGGCAATCGCCATGCCGACCGCGGAGGCGAAGCCGGTGCCGAGCGGACCGGTGGTGATGTCCACGCCCGCGGTGTGGCCGAACTCGGGGTGGCCCGGGGTCTTGCTCTCCCACTGGCGGAAGCTCTTGAGCTCCTCCATCGGCAAGCCGTATTCGAAGAGGTGCAGCAGCGAATATTCCAGCATCGAGCCGTGGCCTGCGGAAAGCACGAAACGGTCGCGGCCCAGCCAGGCCGGGTTCTTCGGGTTGTGCCGCATGTACTTGTACCAGAGCGTAAAAGCGTAGTCCGCACAGCCGAGCGGCATGCCGGGGTGACCGGAATTCGCTTTCTGGACGGAGTCGGCGGAGAGCATGCGCACCGTGTTGGCGGCCTTCTGAACCTTGGCGGAGTCGAACATCGCGTAAAACCTTTCTTTTTTGCGCCGGGAACTGGAAATTCCCGATTCTTGCGCTATGTTGTTTTCAGACAAAGAAACTCAGTATTAAATTACACCCTTCTTTACCGGAAAACAAGGTTTTTAAACCGATTTTTATACGATTTAAATTTTATGACGGAACGATTCATCACTTCCACGCTGAATAAGCGCGACCCCGCGAAAGAAGGGACGCTGCGCCCCCCCAAGTTCGCCGACTTTCCCGGCCAGGACAAAGTCAAGGATCAGCTCGAGCTGTTCGTCGCCGCCGCCCGGGCGCGCGACGAAGCGCTCGACCATATCATGCTCTGCGGCCCCCCCGGCCTCGGCAAAACCACGCTCGCCTATATCATCGCCAACGAACGGGGAACCAACCTCAAGAGCTCCAGCGGGCCGGCCATCGAAAAGCCGGGGGACCTGGCGGGGTTGCTTACCGCCCTCGAACCGGGCGACATCCTGTTCATCGACGAAATTCACCGGCTCAACACCATTGTGGAAGAATATCTGTACAGCGCGATGGAGGATTTCTTCATCGACATCATGCTCGAACAAGGCGCGGGCGCCCGTTCGGTGCGGCTCTCGGTGCCGCGCTTCACGCTGATCGGGGCAACCACCCGGCAGGGGATGATCTCCGCCCCGCTCCGCTCCCGGTTCGGCCTCAATATCCGGTTGGACTATTACGATATCGACAGCCTGACTCAAATTGTCAACCGCTCCGCCGGAATCCTCGACATCGAGATCGAAGAAGAGGGCGCGCGCGAAATCGCCGGGCGCTGCCGCGGAACCCCGCGAATCGCCAACAACCTCCTGCGCCGGGCCCGGGACTACGCGCAGATCCGCGCCGATTCCATCATCACCGGCCCCGTCGCGTCCGACGCGCTGGAAATGCTCCAGATCGACGGCGACGGGCTAGATGAAATGGACGTCAGAATCCTCGAAACCATCATCGGCAACTTCCACGGCGGCCCCGTGGGCCTCAAAAACATCGCGGTCTCCGTCGGCGAAGAAGAGGATTCCATCGAAGAGGTCTACGAACCCTTCCTGATCCAGAAAGGCTATCTCGTACGCACCCCCAAAGGCCGCATGGCCACCCCGAAAGCCTGGCAGAAACTCGGCCTGAAACCAATCCAACGCGGCGACCAGCCCACTCTTTTCTGACTTTCGGCCGGAGCCGCCGCCGAGGGGAACGGGGGGTCAAGGTTTGTTCTTGCGGATATGGTACATTCGCTCGTTGAAACCGCCATTTTCCAGAAAAGATTTGGCTTTCGCGTCAATTTGGCGTTTCAAAAAGTAAGTTGCAGCGTTGATCAGCAATAATGTCGAATTGGCGACAAGAACGGATTTGTACGGTGTCGAACAGGGAGGAACGGAGGGTGATTGAGCTTCCGCCCATTGGATGAATTCCCGGAATTGTCCGGATGTCGCGATTTTGCGGCGAATAAATTCTTGTGCCAAAAGATCGCTCAATGTCCAGCAGCGAAAGTTTCGATGTCGTAAAAAGTCTTGGTAATCCAGCTTCAGCTCTTCCAGCGAACCTCGGGCAACGTTATATAAATTGAGTTCGAGTTTCGTGGAAGTTGCCGCGTCAATCGACCCTTCCGCAATATTTTGAACTCCCGACCGCGCCGCTTGCACCATTTGATCGCATGTTCTGCTTTGGGGATCAAGGTAAAGCTCTACGAAACGCACTGTAATATCATAAATCAAACGAGCCAACAGGAAGGATTTCAGTGTTTTATAGCCGCCGGACGGCAGAAGCAGATCATTCTTCCGCTCCGTTCTCTTCCGTTTCTCTCTGTTCATAGCTCTCCCTTCAAAAAAATAGCGGAGAGAGTGGAAATCTCCGATTTTGCTTCATGATACGTCACGAAAAACGTACCATGCGCTTATGAATATGTCAAGTTTTGTTTGTCGAATCAGACCGCATATCTGCGGAATTCATATTGTACAGCATCCCAAAGGCTGAACCCGCGCCCGCGGATTCAGGAGATTGTCAAATTGACGTCAGTCCCTGTTGTTGAGGGTGAGTTCGCGGACGTCTCCTTCGTAGAATTTGCCGATTCCGGAAGAGGAAGCGAACAACTTTTCGCGTCGCGGCGCCGGTGTGACAGGTGGTTTCAGGGTGGGCGGCTATGAGTGGGATCCTTCCAATCAGGAAGAAGACGCCAAGAAACTGGTTTTCCGTGGCACCCGTGTCGCCCTCCACCACCCGGCGGCGATTGGCGTGGACAAACTCCGGGCCGACGATCTCACAAAATAACCGTGCGATAAAAAACACCCGGGAGTACGGCAAGCGGCTGCGTCCCGGGTGTTTTTTATTTTGGACGGGAGCGTTTTTTCCTTCGCAGGCTCGGTCGCTTCGCCATTGCTTCCATCAAAGGTCCGGATGTCGGTGATATCCACCGACATCCCGATCGGCACAGGTACATGCGAAGGCGTGCATTTCACCACCGCCAGAACGCCAAGCAAAACAAGGTTGAGAATCAGCGCAAGCACAAATTCCCAGCGGATCGCCTTCGTATTCATAAACCGATAACATTATTATGTTTTTGTTAATTAATGATATAATAGTTTGATTTTTATCTTTTATCAACTTAATATTGTTAAAAGCGGAATAGTTTTTATGGTAATGTTTATCGAAAAAGGAAAATATGATTCCTTCAGGCAAACTTTTTACCGTTGTTCCGCTCTTGCTCTTGACCTTTTCTCTTTTCGCGACCGCCGACTGGGAACAGGCGGCGGAGCTGCGGAAAAACGACGATTGGCCCGGCGCGGAAAAGCTGCTGAAGAAGTACAGCTCCCCGGCGAACTTCGACCAACTGCCGCCGGCGGAGAAGGCGGACTTTTTGCGCGGCCTCCTCGAACTGGCGCACATCCGGGCGCTCAAAGAGGATGTGTCGGGAGCGCTCAGACTCCTGAACTGGGCGGAGTCCAACAAGGATGATTACCTCCGCGCCGTAAGCTGCGTCAAATACGCCGAAATTCTGCTCGACCTCGATGAAATCGAACGCGCCCAAGGCTACCTCAAAAACGCCGACGAACTGATTGCCGGACGCGCCACAGAAAAAGAGACGGGAGCCGCCATCGGCCAGGGGGGAGCGCAAGCAGACACGGGCGGAGCCTGGCGCGAGCTCCGCGCGGAAGCCGAAGCCACAAAAGCCGAGATCGAAGCCGAAGCGCTGAAGAAGAAATTCGGGAGTACCTACGCAAGCTACGTTAAACTCCGCCGGATGCAGAAAATCGCCAAACGCGCCAAAACCCCGCGTTACTGGAACGAAGCAATGCGCCTGGCCGGTGAAATCGAGGAGACCGATCCCGCCAGCCAATTCGCCGCGGCGGCCGGCTACCTCAAGGGCGAACTCTGGGCCGACGCCCTCCACCCGGATTCCGCCCCCAAAGACATCAAGGGAGCCAAAAACTACCTCGAAAAGTTCGTAAAACAGCAGCCCGACGGCCTCTATCGAGGCGAAGCCCTGATGCTCCTCGGCAAAATCTCCCTTGAGCTCGAATGGAACGCCAAAGACGCCGAAAAATACTACACAGCTGCCCTCGACTATTTCCGCAAAGCAAGAGAAAAGCGCGACGCCCTGAGCCTCTACGCCCCCGTCAGCGAAGATTTGAAAGAACAGATCGCTCCGACCCAGAAGCCCACTACATTCAACAGGTGGAAACGCACTGTCTATCACGACGAAGACCCCTTGAAGCTTTACAATATCGCGACGGCTCCGGCATGGTATATCAACAACAAAGAGAAGAATTGCCTGATCATGGCCGGGTTCTTTCGCTATCTGGCGGAGCAATATGAAGAAGCATCCTCCCTATGGCGCAAAGCCGGGGAGCTCGATGCGGAACTTATGAACGTCAATGCAGGCGGAACGCCAACCACTCTGAGTCGTCTTCAGGCCGCCTGTACCAACAAGAAAATGGTATTTTCCGGCGAAGAGCGGAAGAAAATCGGAAATGACTTCAAATTGCGAATCGCCTATGCCGAATTGCTGTTCGGCCAGGAGAAATTTGAAGATGCCCGGAAACATTTCATTGATATCTCGGAAAATTCCGAGTCGTCAAAATACGATAAAGCCGCAGGGCTGATCGGCGCCGGCTATTGCGACTCGCAGTTGCTTCAGACTGCCAACCGGGATATCCTCATGAAAAGTCAGGAAAACACATGGCGGAAAGCACTGAAACTGGCAACCGGAACTCCATTGGAACGTCACGCCATGTGGATGTCTATTTCCACCTTGATGCGCAGTACGACAACAGAAAAAGACGCTCTGCCTGTTTTGGAAGCATTTTTGAAAAAGTATCCGAATGATGAAAAGAAAAACG
>JAVBSA010000105.1:0-6760 GCA_031556915.1 Victivallis sp. | reverse complement strand
ATTGGAACGGCCCGACAACACCCAGATCATCCAGAGCATTCACCCCACTTTGATTGTACGCAAATCGAGCGCTTATTACAAATAAAGGAGCTTCCCTTCATGAGATTTTTTCTTTTCACCCTCGCGCTGCTGGCGGGAATTTCCCTGCGGGGCGAGGCCTGGACCGTCGATCTCTCCCGGCCCGGATATTGGAGCGTTTGGCCCGCCGGTAAATTGCGGGTGGCCGTTTCCGACGAAAAAGACGGTGATAAAAGCACGTTGCACTTCGAGCAACTGGCGCACGCGGGTTTCTTCTCGCTGCCGCTGAAAAAGAAGGAGGGGGAGGGGTTGAAGGAGTTCCGTTTCCGCGCCAAAGCCTCCCCCGCGAGCCGGGAGAAAAAACTTGAAGTGATGATCCAGGAGAAGGACGGCGAACTCTTCTGCCGCCAGATTGAACTGACGGAAGAATGGAAAGAGTACCGTTTCCCCCTGGAATCCCTCAAGCATTATATCTACGGCGGCGCGAAAATCGTGGACGGCAAACTCGATCCGGCCGAAGTGACGCTATTCCGGCTCAACGGCTGGCCCGCCGGGCGCGAGTTTTTCATCAGCGGCCTCGAATTCACCTTCGCCGCCTCGGGCGGCGCTCCCGCGGCGGAGAAGAAAGATGTGACGGACAATTTTACCGTCAAGCCGATCCCGTGGGGAGAAAAAACAGAAGATTTCCATTCGTACTACCCCGGAATGCAGGATGTGACCATCGAAAAAAGCGCCTTTCTGCGCGACGGCAAGCGTTCCTTTCTCCTCGGCGGCTGGCAGCTCGACGTGGACGGCCCCCCGTGGCTGATGCGGATGTTCGGCGTGGATGTGATGGTCTATAACGCCGATGAAATCTACACGCTTTATGCCCCGCGGCGGAGCCCGGACGGTTCCCACGAGGTTTCCTGGAGCGACAACCTCTGGTATGAGGCGATTCTGCGCCGTTTTCTCGGGTCCGGAATCCGTTTCTGGCATGAGCACAAGGCTCACCCGCAGTACAGCGTGCTCCGTAAGCTGCCGGAATTCAAGGAGGTTTACAAGGCCGGGCACTTCGTTCCCTACGATCCCTTCCACCCGCAGGGCGAGGCGATGTATCTGGAGATGTTCAAAACCTGGACGCAATACACGCGGAAATATCCGATCTTCTGCTACGAGCTCTTCAATGAGATGATTTACGAGAATCCGCACGTGATCAGCCGCCGCGCCTTCCGCGAAGAGATGAAAGCGAAATACGGTTCGGTTGCCGCCGCCGACAAGGCGTGGGGAACCTCGTTCGGATCGTTCGATGCGGTCAATCCGCCCGGATTCACCGCCGACGACGGGCGCAACGAATCCCTGCCGCGCGAAACGCTGACCGCGCGGGAGCGGAAGCAATACCCGAACCTCGCGGTGGACTGGGATAAATTCACCGAGGACCGCATCTACCGGGCGGTGGCAAAGCTGATGCCGAAGATGCGTTCGCTCGACCCCGATCCCAAAGTTTTTTCGACGCTCCAGAGCCATCTCAATCTGTGGCTCGATTACACGAAGATCGGAATCAAGCCGGAGATGCTGGTCGATTTCTCCGACTTCTATTCGCATGAAGCCGGGTTCAACTACATCGAAAGCGACGGTTACCGGAATGCCGACTATCTGGCGCAGGTGTTGAAATCCTTCTTTTTCAGCGACGCGGTGCGCGGCTTCTGCCCCGCCAAACCGATTTTCAACGCGGAGGGGCCGTTGGGGCTCTCCGTTCGCGGGGCGCATAAGGACGATCTCGCGGCGGGCGACCTCGCAGGGCTCCACTCCGCCTGGAAATTTTTCGACGCCACCCGGGCCGAACCCGAAGGCTGGACCGGCAAAAATTTCAACGATTCCTCCTGGGGGAACGTCAAGGTTCCCGCCATGTGGGGGAACGAGGGGCATCCGATGTGCCAGGTCGGCATCTACCGCAAAACCTTCCGGCTCGATAAACCCGCTTTCGGCAGAATCTACTTCAACGGGCAGGGCTTCGCCGATTCGGCGGAGATTTACCTCAACGGCAGGAAAGTCGGAATCGTGGAGGGATTCGACAAGCGATTCTCTTTCGACATTACCGACCTTCTGGAGGGCGATAACCGCATAGCGGTCAAAATCGTCAACCGTTATTTCCTGGATGGAATGTATTACGGCGGAATCCGCGGATTCGCCTCGGTCAATACGGCGGCGCTGGAGCCGGGGAAAAAGTTTCACCTGGAAGAACGGCATGTCCGCAGCTACTTTTATTCCCAGATCATCCGGGGCACGTTCGGTTCCATGCTCTCCTACGAATCCAACCTGATGCAGCCCCACAGCAAGTACCTGCCCGGCGTCAAGGCCGAGGTCGAAAACCTGATGGGAATCCTCGCCGATCCGGCTGCCCGGCCCCGGTCGGATATCGCGTTCGTCTATCCGCTGGAGACGCTGCGGGCGGTCAACCACCGCGATTACCTGGAAACCATCCTCAGCCCCGCCACCTCCGACCTGATGCCCTTCTACGGCGCGGCGCTTTTCGCCCGCACCCGGGGGGTGGACGTTGTCCGCAACAAGGATCTTCTGACCGGCGAACTCGATTATAAGCTGATCGTCATGCCGGCGAACATCCGGGTTCCGGCGGAATTGATCCCCCGCCTGTCGCAATATGTGGAGCGGGGCGGCATGCTGTTCCTCGACTTCGGCAGTCTTGCCGTCAACGACGACACGCACGCGGCTCTGGATTGCTCCGCGCTCGCCGGGGTGAAGGTGAAAAAACTTCTGACCGCTCCCGGTTCCCGTTTTGCCGATGGGTTTTCTCGAGCCGAGCTCGTTTTGAATCAAGCGATTCCTGTGATGCGTCATGCCGACAATGCGCCGCTGCTGACCGTCCGGGAATTGGGGAAGGGCAAAGTTTTCTA
The DNA here is from genome assembly GCA_031556915.1 of Victivallis sp. Classification (GTDB taxonomy): domain Bacteria; phylum Verrucomicrobiota; class Lentisphaeria; order Victivallales; family Victivallaceae; genus Victivallis. The sequence continues at coordinate 3,851 of JAVBSA010000105.1, read as the reverse complement.
CCTCAACGGTTCTTTCCCGAAAGAAGCAGTCCGGCAGATTACCGGCGAAGTGATCCGCCTGAGCGGAGTCGATTCTGACCTCAAGCTCTCCGCGTTCGGCAAAGAAACCTGCCCCGACGCGGTGGAGAGCCGGATTTTCACTGCGAAAGACGGACGGACCGTCCTCTATCTTCAGAACCTCGACCCGGACGGGGCGGCGACCGCTTCGCTCGCAATGGCGCCGGGGAATTACCTGGTCCGCAATGCGAAGAGCGGCAAACCGATTCCGTCTGTTGCGGGAAAGGAATTGTGGAGCGCCGCCGACCTGGCCGCCGGCTGGCCGGTGCGGCTGCGGCAGTACGATCCGGTGGTGCTCCTGATCGAGCCGGACTCGGTGAAACCGCTGGCTTTGAATGGAATTTCCCCGGTGCGCATCGCCATGCTCGAAGAGTTGTGGCGCGAGTATCCGGCGAAGGCGGGGCAGCCGACCGTTGTGATTGCCCCCAACTCCGGCAGTACGATGCCGGGCGCGTTCGGGATTATGCCGACCGCGAGGAAGCTCCTGACCGACAACGGTTTCAATGTCCGCAACTACAAAAAGGGTGATTCGCTCGAAGACGCCGCCGTCCTGGTCTGGCCCCATCAGCGCTTTGCGATGGACGATCCGGAGAAGGTCGCCCGGTTCGTCCGCGACGGCGGTTCGCTGCTGCTCTGCGGCAACGCCATGCTCAACTTCCATGTGGACAACCGGAACCGGAAGCTCTACGATATGCTCGGTATTGCCGAAGCCGGGAACCGCGCGGGGATCGTCTACGCGAATCCGGTTCCGCCGCCGCCGGGCGACAACCTGCGCGTCGAATGCCGCGATTTCACCGCGCACCCGGCGACAAGTTATGTGAAATCCTTTGTGACCGCCGGCTGCGGATTCCTGTCGAAGATGCCGGCGAACGCCGAGGTGCTCCTGACCGCTCCCGCCGATTCCACGGCCTCCGGCAAGCCCGTCATGGTGGCCTTCCAATACGGGAAAGGCCGGGTGATCTGGCTCGGTGACTACTGGTTTTTGCGGCCGCTCAACTTCGAGCTCGGCGACAACGCGCAGCTCTGGCTGGGCATGGTCGATTACCTCGCGGGAAAGACCGGGAAGAAACTCACCGCCGCCGAACTCGACAAATCGCTTTTCATCACCGCCGCCAAGCTCGAACAGGCGGAACGGGATGAAAAAACGGGGAATACGGTCATCGCCGTTCCCGAACAGAAGCCGACCTATCTGCGGGAGTTCTCTCCCTCGGAGATTTCCGGAATCGCCTCCGGCGACCCGATCGTGGATTTGATGAAACTTTAACCGAAAGGATAAATTGTTATGAAGAAGCGTTTTACATTGATCGAACTCCTGGTTGTGATTGCGATTATCGCGATTCTCGCCGCCATGCTGCTGCCGGCGCTGGCGGCGGCGCGGGAGAACGCGCGCAGAAGCAACTGCCTCTCCAATGTCCGGCAGATCAGCCAGGCCAACCGTCTTTACCTGGACGATAACGACGGAACGTTCCTGAGCAAAGGCTCCGCGCACTGGTCCGATTGGCTCAATCTCGGGACCTACTTCTGTGAAAAGATGAGCCCCTATCTCGGAATCAGCGGCAAGTATTATGTCTGGGACGGTTCGACCGATATCACCGTCGCCAAGGTTTTCATGTGCCCTTCGGCCACCGGCAAGACCACCACCAATCAGTACGGTTACAACACCTGGGGGTTGGTGGAAAACCTGAAAAAGGAGTCGAGGGCGAAGAAGCCCTCCGAAACGATGGTTCTTGCCGACGCCCGCTGGAGTGCGGGCGCGATTTACGACTATAACACGTTCGGTTCCCCCACCAACCTGGCCTATCAAGCCTGGTCCAAAGACAGCGTCGACCGTCACAAGGCGATGAACCAGGTCGGCTTTCTCGACGGGCATTGCGAAAGCGTCAAGATCACGACGACCGGAGTCCCCTGGAAATACCAGGGCTGGTAACCGGTTTCAGGGCGTTCTCAGCGCGCGGAGCGCGTTGAGGACGGCGAGCAAGCTGACCCCCACGTCGGCGAAGATGGCTCCCCACATGTTGACCATGCCGAAGGCTCCGAGCGCGAGCACCGCCGCTTTGACCCCGAGCGCGAGGACGATGTTCTCGGCAGCGATGCGGAGCGTGCGGCGGGCGAACCGGATGGCGAGCGGAATCTTTTCGAGTTCCTCGCTCATCAGGACCACGTCGGCCGCCTCCACCGCCGCGTCGGAGCCGAAGCCGCCCATGGCGATTCCGGCGTCGGCGCGGGCGAGGACCGGGGCGTCGTTGATTCCGTCGCCGACAAAAGCGACTGCGTTCCCGGCATCTTCAATGCACTTGACCTTGCCGCCGGGCAGGAGCGATGCGTGAACTTCGGTGATTCCGAGTTGGTTTGCCACGAGGTCGGCCGCGTGACGGTTGTCGCCGGTGAGGAGAATAAAGCGACCGACTCCAAGAGCCCGAAGTTTTTCAAGCGCCGTGGCGGCATCCGGGCGGAGCTTGTCCGAGACGACGATGGAACCGAGATATTTCGTCTCTTCGGCGATGTGAACGACGGTTCCCGGTTCTTCGGCGGGCGGGAGCGGGATATGCGCCTCTTCCATGAGGCGCCGGTTGCCCGCGTACACGGTTTTTCCGTCGACCAGCGCTTTGACGCCGCGCCCGGCGAGTTCCTCGGCTTCCGTCGCCCCGGCCGGGGCGGCGGCGTTCCGCAGCGCCTCAGCTACGGGGTGGTTTGAGAACTGTTCCGCCCCCGCCGCCTTGGCCAGCAGTTCTTCGCGGCTGACTCCGGGGGAGGGGAGGCACTCCGCCACTTCGAAATGTCCCTGCGTCAAGGTTCCCGTTTTGTCGAAGGCGACCGCTTTGATTTTTGCGAGGGCTTCGAGATGGGTGCCGCCTTTGAAGAGGATTCCGCCGCGCGAGGCGCCGCCGATTCCGGCGAAGAAGGCGAGCGGCACCGAAATCACCAGCGCACAGGGGCAGGAGATGACGAGAAACACCAGAGCCCGGTAGATCCAGTCATTCCAGTCCGCTCCCGCAAGCAGCGGCGGCAGGATTGCCAGCAGCAGCGCGAGCCCGAAGACCGCCGGGGTGTAGACGCGGGCAAACCGGGTGATGAAGTTTTCGCTCTTCGACTTGCGTTCCGCCGCCTCTTCCACTTCGGCCAGGATGCGGCTTACGGTGGAGTCGGCGTTGAGGCGCGTCACCTCGATTTCCAGCTTGCCGGTGAGGTTGACGACTCCGCTCAGGACTTCGTCGCCGCAAGTCGTGTACCGGGGAGTCGATTCGCCGGTCAGGGCGGAGGTGTCGAGCTCCGAGGAGCCGCCGGTGACCACGCCGTCCAGCGGAATCCGTTCGCCGGGGTAGACGGCGACGGTTTCGCCGACGGCCACTTCATCGGGAGGACATTCCATGAATTCTTCGTTCCGCAGCACCCGGGCGGAGTCCGGCCGGATGTCCATCAATTCCGTAATCGAGCGCCGCGAGCGCTCCACGGCGAGATCCTGGAAATATTCGCCGATATGGAAGAACAGCATCACCGCCGCCGCTTCGGCGAATTCGCCCAGCGCCCATGCACCCGCCGTGGCCAGCACCATCAGCAGATTTTCGTTGAAGGCGTTCCGGGTGAAGAGCGTCCGCGCCGCCGACAGGATGATGCGGTATCCCGAGAGAAGGTAGACGGCGCCGAAAACGCCGACGACCGCGTACCGGGGAGCATCCAACAGCGCCAGGAGCCAGCCGGCGGCGAAAATCGCCGCGGAAATCATCAGCGGTTTCAGGGGTGAGGATTCGTCGTGGGAACAGGAGTTGCAGCAGCTCATGATGTTATTCCTCCCC
>JAVBSA010000345.1:0-3336 GCA_031556915.1 Victivallis sp. | reverse complement strand
GCCTCCACATGACCGTCGAGGAACACCGCGTTGCAGATGCCGCTGTGGCGCGGATACACCTGCGGATTGGCGCTGTTGGGCTCATAATGCGCCCAATGATATCCGCGCCGGGTCGCATCGTTGGCGACGTTGGTTACCGTTTCTCCCAGATAGAGGACGCGGGAGGCATCGCCGATCCGGCTGATCTTCTGCGGCGGATGAACCAGTTTGCGGTTGATTCCGTAGCTGATCTTGCCTTCATCGAAAAGTTGGATCCGGGTCTTGGTTTTCGCCACCCATTCCGGCTGGATATCCAGGTCGCACCAGAACATTTCGGAAGCTCCCATCTTCACCACATCCTGGCGCTTGGAGAAATAAGGGATCGTAACCAGCTGCCAGCGGAACGAATCCCCGCTGCCCAGCGCTCCGGTGGCGGTCGGCGCCATCTGACCGTTGTCGCCGGTGTAAAACGCCAGGACCACTCCATGCTGCTTGAGATTGCTCTGGCACTTGGCGCTTTTGGATTTTTCGCGCGCCTTGTTGAGCGCGGGCAGCAGCATGGCGGCGAGAATTGCGATGATGGCAATTACGACAAGAAGCTCGATCAACGTGAACTTTCTGGAACTCATGGCAACACCTTTCCTTGGTTTTTTATTCGGGAAGCGTGGACGACTCACCATATTCAATCTCCGGATTGGCCGGCTTGAAACACCGTGCCGGTTCTCCGCGCCGCAGCGACTCCAACACCCCGTCGGCGAGAATCCCGAGATCGGGATTGGCCAACGTGGTGATGCTCGGAGTCAGATAAGAGGACAACCCTTCGCCGTTGACCGCGGCGAGCCGGACATCCCGGCCGACCGCAAGGCCGCATTCATAGAAAACCCGCGAAAGCCCCATCGCAGCGGAGAAGGTGGTGCAGAGGACGGCCTTCGGCTTCCACTCGCCGCTGCGGATCAGCCTGGCGGCGACGCTGGCGGTGTGAGGCAGCGTATCCTCATAGAACTGTACCGGATAATTGATGCAGCACCCGCGTTCCGGGAACTTCTCCCAGAGTGCGAGGCGGGCGTCGATCACTTCGTCGACCGGCTGGGTATTGAAGCAATCCACCTTGTCGCCATTTTCGGCCAGGTGCTCCAGGAGTTTCCCCACCATATCGACCGGCGTGGAGACGATCGAGGGAAACTTGTTCCAGCTCCAGTCGGTCTCCAGCACCACGACCGGGGTTGCGTCTTCCTGCAGCTTTTTCAGCAGGTGGGGCGGGGGCGGCTCCACTTTGGGCAGCAGAAAAACCAGGTCGAAATTCACCAGCGTCTCCAGAATCACCGGGTCGTTCCAATGCATGAAGTAAACCGACCGAAGAATCCGCCCGCCCCGGCTCAAAGTCCGGTCGAGCGCCACCTGCCAGCGCATGGTCTGCATGGAAACGAACGCGGGGGCGAGAAAGGCGCAAGTCGCGAATTCCGCCTTCGGTTTCGGCAGCTTCGCTTTGCCGTCTTCGTCTTTCCCGATCACCCCGGCGTCGACCAGGTGAAGCAGCGCCTTCCGCGCGGTCATATAACTCACGCCGATCTCTTCGGCGATCTTGCGTTCCCCGGGCATCGGCATATTGAGGTAATCCCCATGAAGCACCCGGCTCTTCAGAATCTCGGCAACCTGTAGATATTTTGACATGGCCTCACCTTTTTATAGCACCATCGCTATATTAATTATAGCAAAACAAATCGCCATGTCAAGAGCCCTGAGATTAATATATGCAAAAAAATTGTGTGCGCAATCAAAACGCTTGGCACACGCACCCAAGCCCCCGGTCTGCGTCCTGTCAGTGTTTGTCCGTTCCCCATGAAAGCGATCAATCGCGGCAAGAACCGCGCAAAAATGAAAAAAGCCCGCGGGATATTGTCCCACGGGCTTTTCTTGTTCGGCTGCCGAACGCGTCAGGCTTTGCTGATGCGTTCCGAGTAAGCGCCGGTACGGGTGTCGATCTTCACGATATCGCCCTGATTGATGAAGAGCGGAACCTGAATCTCGTAGCCGTTGTCGATCTTGGCCGGTTTGGTCACGTTGGTGGCCGTGTCGCCGCGGGCGCCGGGCTCGGTCTCGACGATTTCCTTCTCGATGAAGGTCGGCAGGGTGATTTCAATGGGCTCGCCGTTGAAGAGCAGGAAGTTGCAAAGGCTTTCCTCGATCAGGAAATAGACCTGGTTGCCGAGGGTTTCAGCGGAGATGGCCATCTCTTCGAAGGTGTTCGGGTCGCTGAAAATGTAGTGATGCCCGTCGAAGTAGGAATAATACAGTTCGCGTTCTTCGAGGTTGGGTTTGTCGATCTTGTCGGTGGGGCGGTAGGTCTTTTCCATGCCGGAACCGTTAACGAGGTTGCGCATGCGGCAGCGATAGAGAGCGGTGCCCTTGCCGGGTTTGCAGAAATCAAACTCGGTGATTACCCACGGCGCGCCGTCGATCTCGATCTTAAGCCCCTTTTTCAGGTCGGAAGCACTGAACATTGGTGTATACTCCTTAAAAAGTTTTTGTGAAAAACTGGGTAATATACACCAAAAATGCGCACAATGCAAGTTGTTCAGAGGCTTTTTTCGTATTCACCGAGCTGCGCGAACAGATCGGCGAGGCCTTCGAAGATGTATTTGGGGCGATAGGCGAAGCGGTCCACGTCGGCGAGCTTCGTCACGCCGGAGAGCACCAGCGCGGCGTCGATCTCCGACTGCACCCCGGCGATGATGTCGGTATCCATCCGGTCGCCGACAATCAGCGTCTCGCGCGTGGGCGTCTCGAACCGTTTCCCGGCGCGCCGCATCATCCACGGATTGGGCTTGCCGACAAAGAATGCTTTGACACCGGTGGTCATCTCGATCGGAGCGATGAGGGAGCCGGTGGCGGGCACGATTCCCGCCTCGGTCGGCCCGGTCTGGTCGGGGTTGGTGCCGATCAGCCGGGCTCCCTTCTGAACCAGGAAGGAGGCTTTTTCGATCCGTTCAAAACTGTAATTGCGCGTCTCGCCGACCACAACGTAATCCGGGTTCGTGTCGTTCATGGTGATTCCCCGCTCATAAAGGGCGTTGTACAACCCGGCCTCGCCGATGACATAGGCGCTGCCCCCCGGCTTCTGCGAAGCGAGAAATTCGGCCGTGGCCAGTGCGCTGGTGTAGAAATGCTCCTCCGTGATATCGATTCCGAGCCGCAGCATTTTTTCGTGCAGTTCGCGCGGGGTCCGTTCGCTCGAGTTGGTCAGGAACAGAAAACGTTTGCCGTGCGAATTCAGCCAACCGACAAACTCCTTGGCCCCCGCAAGGAGCCGGTTCCCGTGATAAACGACTCCATCCATATCCAGGATGAAGGTGCTTT
>JAVBSA010000579.1:0-3085 GCA_031556915.1 Victivallis sp. | reverse complement strand
AGAGAAGATGGCCAAGGTATACAGCATTCCGGCGATCAAGCGGATGCCGGCTTATTTGCGCGAACTGAAGCGCTTCCGCGCGGACGGAAGGAGCCGCGCCACCAGCGCCGTGCTGGCGAAAGCGCTCCGGATCGACGCGATCTCCGTCCGCAAAGACCTGGAGATGATCGGAGCCGCCGGCTCGCCCGGAGTCGGTTATCCCGTTCCGGAGCTCATCGATTCGATCGAGAGCTTTCTGGGGTGGCAGAATGCTTCCGAGGCTTTCCTGATCGGTCCCGGCAGTTTGGGAACCGCGTTATTGAAATACGAGGGCTTTGCCGATTACGGTCTGAAGATCATTGCCGCTTTCGACAAAGATCCGGTGCCGGAGAACCGTGAAATTCACGGCGTGCCCGTTTTCGGCATGTCGCAGTTCCGGCACCTTGCCGAACGGTTGAAGGTGCGCATGGCGATTCTCTGCGTGCCCGACGAAGCCGCGCAGATGGTGGCCGAAGAGATCGTCGGCGCCGGAATTCTCGCCATCTGGAATTTTACCCCGCACACCTTGCAATTGCCGGAAGGAATCATCCGGCAGCGGGCCAATCTGGCCGGAGACTTTGCGGTTCTTTCAGTACAACTTGCCCGGAAACTGCGGGAGGAAGAGACACAATGAAACACAAGATCGTCATCTGCATGGGCAGTTCCTGCTTCGCCCGGGGGAATAAGAGCAATCTCAAGATTATCAAGGAGTTCCTGGCTTCCCGCGAGGTCGACTGCGAATTATCCGGCCGCGGCTGTATCGGCAACTGCCGTTCCGGTCCGAATATTGCGATTGACGGGGAACAGTTTGAACGGGTCGATCCGGAAACGCTGATCGATCTTCTCACGGAGAAATTGAGGTGAAACAATGAATCATACCTACCCGGTATTTACCAGTGAAGCCGAGTGTCAGGATTGTTACAAATGCGTCCGCCATTGCCCGGTCAAGGCGATCCGGGTGCGCTCCGGTCACGCCGCCGTGATTCCGGAACTCTGCGTCGCCTGCGGCAAGTGCGTGGAAGTCTGCCCGGTCAAGGCAAAACAGGTCCGGAACGACACCGGCCGGTTGCGGAAGCTGCTTTCGGAACCGGCCCCGGTTTACGCTTCGCTCGCCCCCTCTTATGTGAGTGAGTTCAAAGGCCTGAGCGCCGGCCAGCTGATCCATGCGCTGAAAGCCTTGGGCTTTGCCGGCGTCAGCGAAACCGCGCTCGGCGCACAGCTGGTGACGGCCGACGTGGCGAAGGAGCTGGACAAGGGGAAGCCGGGGCTGCTGCTATCCTCCGCCTGTCCGACCGCGGTCGATTTCGTGCGCAAATATCTGCCGGAGTTGGCGGATTGCATCACCCCCGTGGGGTCCCCCCTGATGGCGCATTGCCGGATGCTCCGCGACCGTTACGGCGACAATATCAGAACCGTCTTCATCGGGCCATGCATCAGCAAGAAAAATGAGGCGGACCGAAGCCCGAAACTGCTGGATTTATCCATCACCTACCCCGAAATCAAACAGATGTTCCGGGAGAATTCCATTGTTCCCCAGAACCTGACGGCCGAAGCGGAAGACGTGTTCGTACCCGAAACCGCCGAAGAGGGCGTGCAATATCCCGTCGAAGGCGGCATGAACGAAAATATCGCTTTTCAGGCTCATAACCGGAAGGTTCACTACTTTACACTGACCGGGCTCGACCAGCTGCGCCTCGCGCTCTCCGGGCTGGATGAACTGCCGAAAGACGAGATCGTCTTCATCGAGACCCTCGCCTGCCCCGGCGGATGTGTTCACGGCCCCTGTACCGAGCACGATTCCCCCGGTTTGCTTGAGCGGCTGCGGGTGCTGGGCAAGACCCATTACCCCGAGAAGCCGAAAGAGCGGAAAACACAGGGGGATATTTCGGCGGATTTTCCGCGCGACCCGGCTCCGTCCCCCAAAGCGGGCGCGGGCGATATCGCCGGCGCGTTACGCAGCATCGGCAAAACTTCACCCGAAGATGAACTCAACTGCGACGGCTGCGGCTACGATACCTGCCGCAACTTCGCCCAGGCGCTGCTGGCGGGCCACGCGGAGCCTTCGATGTGCGTCTCTTACCTCAAGAAGCAGGCGCAAAAAAAGGCGAACGGCCTTCTCCGCAGCATGACCTCCGGCGCCGTGATTGTGGACAAGAACATGCAGATCATCGAATCCAACCGCAATTTCGCCGCGATTTTCGGCGAAGACACGCTCGCCGCCTTCGATGCTTCGCCCGGCCTTGCGGGCGCGGACCTCACCCGGATTCTGCCCTTCGCCAATCTGTTCGAATCCTCGCTGCAAAGCGGCAAGGACATCCGGCGCGACTCGCTGAAAATGGGCAAGCGCCTTTTCAACGTCAACATCTTCAACATCGAACCCGGCGAAGTGATCGGCGGCGTCATCTACGACGTCACCAAAAACGAACTCCGGCGCGAACAGATCGCGGCGCGCGCCAGGGAAGTGATCGACCGCAACATCGCCACGGTACAGGAGATCGCCTGTCAGCTCGGCGAACAGATGGCCGATACGGAGCTGTTGCTCCGTTCCATCGCCGACAACTACGCCGACGACAACACGCTGCTTGAAAAAACGGAGAAAGACGTCCAGTGAACCTCACAGCGGAAAATCTCTTTATCGACACCGGCTATTCTCAATGCAGCCATTACGACGAGAAGGCGTGCGGCGACGCGGTCCTGCTCTTACGCATCCCGGCGGAGTAACGCCTGGTCGCCGTCCTTGCCGACGGCCTCGGGCACGGGATCAAGGCGAATATTCTCGCCATGATGACCGCCACCATGGCGCTCAAGTTCATTTCGGCCGACCAGGAGATCGTCCATTCCGCCGAAATCATCATGGACGCCCTCCCCGTCTGCCAGGTTCGCCAGATCAGTTACGCCACCTTCACCATCGTCGACACCCGCCTCGGCGGCGTGACCCGGGTGATCGAAATGGGGAATCCCGAGTTTTTGCTGTTCCGGAACGGCAAGCTGCTGCCGGTCGAGAGCAAAGAGGTATTTTCCCCCAAGTACCGCGACCGCACCATGAAGGTCTACTCCTTCCAGGTAC
>JAVBSA010000379.1:0-9024 GCA_031556915.1 Victivallis sp. | reverse complement strand
GTCGCTGCTGGAGACATGGAGCTGACTCACCACGTTGAGGTTGAGACGGAAATCGACCTCCGAATGCATCTTGACTTTGTAGGTCTTGCCGACCTTGTTGAAGTCGTTGATGTAATAAGAACCGAGCTGGCTCTGGAGCGTGGCGAAGATCGAACTCACCGGCACATTCAGCGCCTCGGCCTTGGCGCGGTCGAGCTCAAAATGCAGCATCGGCGTGCTTGCGTTGAACGAGGTGAAGGCGTAGATCGCCTTGCCGCTCTCCATAATCTTGCCGAGAAGGTTCCGCGTCGCCTGCGCCAACTCCTGCGGAGTCTGGCCGCCGGTGGACTGGAAGGCGAAACTGACGCCGCCCGTTGCCCCCAGCCCCATGATTGCGGGGGGAACGAAGGCGGTCACCTGAGCGTCGGTGATCGCAGCGCAGCGCCGGTTCATCTCCGCCTGGAGCGCTTTGAGCTGGACTTCCGGCGTTTTGCGTTTGCTCCACTCTTCGAGGTCGACGATCAGCAACCCGAGGTTCTCCCCCTGCCCCGCAGTCAGGCTCCGGCCGGGAACAGAGAGACAACTCTTGACGCCGGGCAGTTCCCGGGCGATTTCCATGGCCTCATTGAGCGCCGCCTCGGTCCGGGCAAGCGAAGCGCCGGGAGCCAGGACCACGTCGCAGAGCAAAGCTCCCTTGTCTTCTTCGGGCAGAAAACCGCCGGGCATGCGCTGGAAGACGAAATAGTTCAAACTCAGGATCGCGCCGAAGAGGATGACGGTGATCACTCCGCGCCGGACCAGGAGTTTGCCGAACCCGAGGTAGCCGTTCCTCGTCCAATGCAATCCGGTATTGAAGAGCTTGAACAATCCGCGCGGCTCCTTCTGGGGTCGCAGCACCAGGGCGCAGAGCGCCGGGCTTAACGTCAGGGCGTTCACCAGCGAAATGATGATTGCAATGCACATGGTGACCGCGAACTGCATATAGATGGTTCCCACCATCCCGCCATAGAAGGCGATGGGCGCGTAGACGGCCACCACCACCAGCGTGGTGGCGATCAGGGCGCCCGAAATCTGCTCCATCGTCTTCATGGCGGCGTCGAAGGGGGTCATGTGTTCCTCATCGATCAGCCGGACGCAGCTTTCCGTCACGCATATGGCGTCGTCGACCACCGTGCCGATCACCAGGATCAGTGCGAACATGGTCAAGGTGTTGATGCTCATATTGAAGAGATAGAGGAACAGGAAGGTGCCGACGAGAGAGACCGGGATCGTCACGGCCGGAACGATCGTCGCGCGCCAGTCCTGCAGGAACACCCAGGTGATGCCCACGACCAGGACAAAGGTGATGAAAAGCGTTTCGATGATCTCAAACATCGTCGCCCGGACGAAAAGGGTGGAGTCGTACACGAAATTCCAATCCATCCCCTCCGGGAAGTTTTTCTCCATCTTCCCGAGTTCCGTCCTGATATCCTTCAACACCTGCAACGCGTTGGCGTCGTTGAGCTTGAAGATCGCCAGCGGAATCGCGGTCTCTCCGTTGACCCGGCTGACGCCGGTGTAGGTCTCCGAACCGAGTTCCACGCGGGCGACGTCTTTCAGCCGCACCTGGCGGGCGCCGTCGCCGGACTTGATGATGATGTCCTCAAACTCTTCGGCCTCCCGGAGACGGCCGGTGGTATCGATCTTGAACTGCATGAAGTCGCTGGAGAATTCCGTCCCCACCGATCCCGTGGCCGCCTGGACGTTCTGGCTCTGAACGGCGCGACTCACATCATCGTAGCTGACCGAAAGAGCACGCATCTTGTACGGGTCCAGCCAGATACGCATGCTGTAGGGGCGTTCGCCGAACACCACCGCCTGGCCGACGCCGTCGACGCGCGAAATGGCGTCCCGCATATGAATGGTGACGTAATTGCTGAGGAAAAGCGGCGTGTGCTCCGGGTTGCTGCTGGTCACCGCGATCACGCCGAGCATGTCGCCGGAGCGTTTCACCACGACGACGCCGTTGTTGACCACCTCGGTGGGCAGACTGTGTTCCGCGCGCTTGACCGCGTTGTTGACGTTGACGAGCGCCATGTCGTCATCGGCGTCCGACTTGAAGGTGAGGGTAAGCGTGTAGTTGCCTGAATTGTCCGACTGCGAGGAATAATAGATCATATTCTCGATGCCGTTGACCTCCGCCTCCAGCGGAGCCGCCACCGTATCGGCGATCACCTGGGCGCTGGCGCCCGGGAAGGAGGCCATCACCATGATGGTGGGGGGCGAAACCTGGGGATACTCCGACACAGGCAGCTTGAAAGCGCAGATGCCCCCGGCCAGCATGAAGAAGAGCGATATGACGATCGCAAATCTCGGCCGGGAGATGAAAAAGGCTGAAAACATGATTCACCTCACTTCCCGGTTCCCGCTTCGACCCGCGCGACCGGATTGACCACCGCTCCCGGAGCGATTTTGTGGAGCCCGCTGACCACGACCCGTTCGCCGGGGGCGAGCCCGGCGGTCACAGCCTGGAGGTCGTGAACCTGGTCGCCGAGTTTGATGACCCGCCGTTCGACCTTGTTGTCCTGCCCGACCACATAGACGAAATGCTCGCGGCCGTCGGTCATCAGGGCGGAGATGTTCACCGCGCTGAGGGGTTTCTCGAATTTCCGCGCGAACTTCACCGTGACATAACCGCCCGGAATGAGTTCCATATCGGGGTTGGGGCACTCGAATTGAAGCATCAGCGTGCCGGTCCGGGAATCGACCTGGTTGTCGACAAAGTCGAGTTTGAGCTTGCCCTTATGCGGCTTGCCGTCGGCGCGGACGATCGACAGCTCGGAGCTGTTTTTCCCGTCCGCGGAGAAATGGCTGAAGTAATCCGCTTCGCTCATGGAGAACTTGACCTTGATCGGATCGAAATTGACGATGGTCGCAAGCGTGCCGCTGCCGGGCGTGATATAATTGCCTTCGCTCCTCTTGTTCGCGCCGATCCGGCCCGAAAGCGGAGCGTGGATCTTGGTGTAACCGAGGTCGTTTTCCGCCAGGATGAGGCTGGCTTTGGCCTCTTCCAATTTCGCTTCATACAGTTTCAGCGACCGCACCGCGCTGTCGTAGGCGGTTTTGGAGGTGGCGTTGGTTGAAAGCAGTTTCTGATACCGGTCGAACTCCTGCTTCGCATACTCGTACTCGGCCTGCGTCTGATTCAGGAGCGACTTGGCGGAGCGGACGTTGGCCGCATAAATGGTGTCTTCAATTTCGAACAGGAGATCCCCCTTCTTCACCATGCCGCCCTCTTTGAAAGCCGCCTTCCACATGGTGCCGGAGACCCGCGCCACGATATCGACCGTGTCGGCGGCGGCGACGGTTCCCACATAAGTCCGGGGTTCGCTCTTGCCGATGACCGCCACTTCCTCCACCCGGACGGACGGATTCACTTTGCCGCCTTCCGCGGCGAATACGGCGGCGGGCAGAAGCGCCGCCGCGATGAAAAATACCCTGCTGATCTTCATGACATGCAATCCCTTTCTGTTGAATCTGATCGCATATAAATATACAACAAATCCTAATTATGTCAACTTCTTTATTTTCTATTTCACAAAAATATATATATTTCCATCCTATTGACTTTTGCGGAAACCGCATGTATATTCCCACGGATGAAACCTTACATCAAAATCATGAAGGACGGCCCTTACCTGGTTTTCGGGGGATGCGAAATCACGCAATCGCACATTCTCGCGGATTGCGAAGGAGTTCCCACCGGATACGGAGAGGGCGGGTCGTTTGAAATCAAGCCGGGGAAACCTGCGGTGCTCTGCCGCTGCGGACGCTCGGAGAACGCCCCGTTCTGCGATAACGCGCACTCTTGCGCGCCCAGGTTCGACGGGGCGGAAAGCGCCGGCTTTGAACGCTTTGCCGACGGAGCCGAGGTATTCGAAGGCCCTCTCGTCATTTTGCTGGACAAGGAAGAACTCTGCGCCTGCGCGCGTTTTTGCGACGCGGCGGGCGATATCTGGACGCTGGTTCAAACGGACGACGAAGACGCCGCCGCCCAGGCGGTCCGGGAAGCCAACCTCTGCCCCTCCGGCAGGCTGGTCATTCTGGATAAAGCGGGAAACGTCCTCGAAGACGAGCTCGCCCCCGAAATCACCCTGCTCGAAGATTCGCCGCTCAAGGTCAGCGGCCCCATCTGCCTGCGGGGCGGAATCCGGGTGATCGGCGAATCCGGCGAGGCTTACGAAGTAAGAACCAAACAAACCCTCTGCCGCTGCGGCCGTTCCTGCAACAAACCCTTCTGCGACGGAGCACACACCAAAGAACCCGGCTGGCGCGCCGACTATCCGGAAAATTGATATAAGCTCCGGGCCAGCGCCGCGCCGAGGCCTCTCGCCGCGTCGGGCGTGAGGGTGAATTCGCGGGCGTTGGCGTAGGGAATCTCGAGAGTGGCGGCGAACCGGGTTCCGGGTCGTTTTTCCGCCCATTTGCTGAGGGTCGTCCCCCCTCCCCCGACATAGTTGTCCGGAGTATTCCAGGAGGTGCCGAAACGGATCATGTCGGAGTTGAAGTAGGGAACCGGCGATTCTTTTTCCAGAATTTTTCCGAGTGCGAGGCAATTTTCCTCCTGCCGCGCCGACTCGGGCCCGACGAAATAAAGCGTTTCGTTGCAATCCCCGCGGAGCCAGGGGCAATGCAAGTCGAGCACATACCGATAGCTGCCGGAGCGGACCAGCTCCATAATCGCGCGTGTCTCGGGGTAAATCGGAGCGTCGCCGTAATCGCGGGCATGGTCGTAGGGCATCCGCCCTTTGCCCTGGTCGCCCTCTTCGACGCCGTCCTTGTCCACAAACGGAACCGCCGTCACATGGAAGCGGCGCTTGAAATCGGAATCCCCCGAGACGGCGGTCAGAAAACCTTCCAGCACATAGTTGGCCATCATTTCACAGGCGTGGTGGCGGCAGCAGAGCAACAGTTTCTCCGGGCCGTCGCCGATGTCGATCCGCTCGACAAGGCGGCCTTTGCGGGAGCGGCACAATTCTGTGCTTTTAAAGCCGCTTTTTTCCAGCTCCCCCTGCAAATAAGGGATGCCCATGCAGAACCAGACCTCCGCCGGCTCTCCTTCGTGAAAAGAATAGGAAAACGCGTCTTCTTCCTCGCCGACTCCCAGCCAGATCCAGCTTTCGCCCCGGTCGCGGCTGACCGCCGGGCCGCGCGCGCCGACGGCCGCGCCGTCGAAACGGAAACAATATTCGCCGGGAGTTGTGAAAACCGCCCGGAATTTCCAGTAAAACCAATAGCGGTCGGTGTCGCGCAACTCCCGGCCCAGCGCAATTTCGTTCCCTTTCATGGAAACAACAACGATATTCCCGGCGGGAATGGCGGAATCGATTCTGACAGACATCCACAACCTCCATTTTCCTCTAAGATAGTTCTGTTTCCGTTTGTTTGCAATCACCGTACGCCGGAATTATATTGTACGTATGACAAACAGGAGGATGCGATGAAAGAAATTATCCGCAAGGCGGAAGAATTGATGAAGGCGGATGCGGTGCTGATCACCGCCGCCGAATACACGAAAGAAGGCGTCATGGAACGCGTCCAGGTTTATTTCTGGGACGAAACCGAAGCCGCGATGGACATCATCACCAAAGACGATCTCGTGCAGAATTACCCCGACGCGGGCGCTTATGCGCTCTCCAACGATAAACTCTGCAAGGTGAGCATGTTCGAGGGGGCGGAGGATATGTTTTTCCGCATCGACGGGACCAAAGAAGAGAGCGACCAGTTCGGCACGCTCCCCACCGTCCGTTTCATGGAGAACGTCGAAGAAATCTGCGCGCTGCGGGGCTGATATGTTCCTGTACGACTTTCTTCTCGCCGATCCCGGCCGGTTCGACGCGGTGCTGCTCGACATCGACGGCACCATGCTCCACGGTCCGAATCCGGTTCCGGGAGCGCCGGAACTGCTGCGTTACCTGCGGGAATCCGGAAAGCCCTTCTATTTTCTCACCAACGACGGTTCACGGAGCACGGAACGCAAGGCCGAACTGCTGCGAAGAACCGGCGTCGACGCCCGGCCGGAGGAAGTACTCTCCTGCCTCGCCGTGCTGCCCCGTTTCGTCGACCGCCACGGCTGGCACGGCAAAACGTTCCTTCAAGTCGGCAGGATCGGCGACGTCCGGGAACTGGTGATCGAACCGGAACTCGGCAACATCGAAAGCTGTTTCGGCGTCCTGATGGGCGAAGGCCCGTACGACTGGCGAAGTTATTGGGAAAAGCTTTTCGATTTCTTCCTCCGCAACCCCGGACGCCCCTTTGTGGTTGCGAATCCGGACCTCTGCTGGCACTATGCCGAGACCGGCGAACTCGGCATCGGTGCGGGCGGCCAGGCGCGCTGTTTGCAACTGCTGATCGAAGAGCGGGGCGGCAAACTCGACCCGATCTATCTCGGCAAGCCCTACCCGGCGGTCTACGACCACGCGGCGGAACAGCTCGGCGTGCGGGAGCGCGACCGGATTCTTTGCGTCGGCGACTCCCTCGCCAGCGACATCCGCGGAGCCAACAACGCCGAAATGACCTCGGCGCTGGTATTGACCGGAATCACCACATGGGAACAGGCAAAAGCCTCCCAGGGCGAATTCCGCCCGCACTTCATCTTCGATTCGATCCGCTGATATCACTGAACGCGGTTGGGGAAGTGCGTCGCCAGAAGCAACAGAAGTTCGGTCAGTTCCTCTTCATTGAGAACGTTGCAGATTCGGCGGATGCGCCGCTGCATGGGGGCGCATCCCGGGACCGGAGGCGGGGCGAGATTGAGCTGCCCCGGGAACAACCGTTCCAATGTCTCCAGCGTCAGGTTGCCGAACCGGATTTTCCCGCTCAGAATTTTGGCGATCCGCCCCTGGTCAAGTCCGCTTTGCCGGGCAAACTCCGCCTGTGAGCCGGCTTCATTCAGCTTGAACAAAAAGTTTCTCTGCAGATCCCGCTGCAAATCCGTCATTATTTTTTCCATAAAAATCCACATGCCTTCTGCACATGTAAAACGACCGGTTGCCCGGCTCCATTTTAGAATCTGGCGATATTTCAGCGAAAAAGCAAATTTGCCACTTGCAAATATGCAATATTGAATTAACTTAAAATATCAATATCACGCACACACAAACGGATAAGGCCGCAAAAATATTATGCAATTATGCATAACAAAACGTCTTTTACTTTATCTTCATTTCGACCGGAACCGCCAGGTTGATCCCCATGTGGAATATCAGCTGAGCCAATTCGCGCCGTTGTGCGTAAAAATCGTATTTATCGACAATTCTTCCTGCGGAACGGAGCCGGCGGCGGCGACGGAAACGCTCGCCCGCGACAACATCGGATTCGACTTCGGCGGCTGGGGGGAAGCACTGGCAAAACTGCATTCCGAACTTTCGGAATACGATGAACTCATCCTGATGAACAGCTCCTGTTACGGCCCGCTGTTCCCGCCGGAAGAATGGTTCGCCGCCATGGAAAAGAAAGAGTGTGATTTCTGGGGAATCACCAGCCATCCGGCCATGCACAAGCTGCCGTACCATCTCCAGTCGAATTTTCTGGTCATCCGCCGCCCCATGTTCCTGTCGAAACCATTCCGGGAATTCTGGCGGAACATCGGTCAACGCTGCGCAACCCATCGACAGGCGGTCACAAACGGCGAACTCGCGTTCACCGGCCGGATGCGCCGGGCCGGTTTCCGCGACGCGGTTCTGATCGAGCCGGCGGATCAGCGCGAGACCGATTCCATCGGTCACCGCCATTCTTTCAGTTATTATTCCGCCGACTGGCTGATCCGCCGCTACCGGCTGCCCCTGGTGAAAATCAAAGCCTTTCAGCAGGGCTTGAACCGTCACGGCTGCAAAGGGAGCAAAATTCTCCGGGCGATCCGGGAAAGCCGAAGCGGCTACCCCGTTGAACTGCTGGAGAACCACTTGCGCCGGACAACCCCGCTGTCGTGGCATAAAAACCTGCCCTCCACACTGCTGACAATTTCGCCGCTGCCGCCGCAGTTGCCGCCGCTGCGGGCCGCGGTGATTCTGCACGTCTATTATCTTGAACAGCTGCCCGCATTCCTGGTCCTGCTGGAACGGATGCCGTTTCCGTTCGATCTTTATCTGACGACTCCGCACCGGGAACTGGCGGACCGCCCACCGAATCTCCCGGCGAACGCCCGGAATTGCAGCGTCGTCCTCTCGCCGAACCGCGGCCGTGACATCGCGCCCTGGCTCAATGCGCTTCCCCCGGAGAAGCACCTGAGCTATGACCTCTGTTTGAAACTGCATACCAAGAGCAGTCCGACCACGACGGAAGCGTTCGGCGACGAATGGCGCGATTTCCTGACCGACAGTTTGCTGCATTCGGAACCTTATCTCCGGAGCATCCTGGGGGAAATGATGCGGAATCCCGCCATTGGGATCCTGATTCCCTGTTATCCGCCGACCGTCACATTGCAGTGCCCTTCCGCTTACGCGGGACACCCTGCCGACCGCCTCAAAGCGAAACAGCTGCTGGAACGGTTGAAGTTGAATCCGCCCGCCGAAACCGCCCAGCCGGTTTTCTCCGCGGGAACCATGTTCTATTACCGGCCGGCGGCGCTGCGCCGCCTTTTCTGTGCGGGGATCAATTTCGACGCGTTCCCGGCGGAACCGATCGACCGGGTGGGTTCAATTGCTCACGCGCTGGAGAGGCTGATCCCCTATATCGCCCAATGCGAAGGGTTCGAGTACCGTCAGGCGATTCCGCCGGAACGGCTGGTCGAGGCGTTCCGGACTTACGAAGACCGGATCATGGCTCCCGTGACGTGCCTGGAATCGCTGAGGCAACTTCGAAGGTCATTGGAGACGTCGCTGCGCTACCGGTTGGGGAAGTAGCGGACAGGTTCCTACCTTAAAAATCGTGGGAGCCTGACAGGGGTCGGGGTCTGTTTGACCTGACGGTCCAATACTCTTCATTTAAAAGACCACGAAATACACGAAACACACGAAAAAAAATCAAAACGAAATTTTTCCCTCTCCCCTTTCGTGTTTTTCGTGT
>JAVBSA010000090.1:0-4303 GCA_031556915.1 Victivallis sp. | reverse complement strand
AGTAATTCGTAATAACCGTCCTGCTGCGGCAGCTCCACCGGGAGCTCGGCGACTCCCGTACGGAGCTGTTTCTTCTCTTGTTTCTCCCAGAGCAGATCGCCGACATGATTCCGCATTTCCAGGCGGAAGGCGATTTCGCGGGGGGCGTCGGAACGGATCCGGAGCGTTGCCCGATCCTCCGGCGAAAAGAAGAAATTCCGGCGTGAATTGAGCTGTTTGCCGAATGTGACCGGCGCGGTGGCCGCCACCCGGAAACCGATTTCGCCCGACCCGGTATCGTCGCGCCCGGTCTGGTAGCTTTCGGTGTTGAGGCTGGCTCCGCCGAAGGCGATCGGAACCGCGCCGTAATATTTGTTCTCGACCCAGTCTCCGGGTTTGCCGCCGGGAACGATCATGCCGTAGTGCGAGGGCTGCGAAGCGGTCTTTGCGGTCAAAATCCGGTATTGGCCGTCGCCCCCATACCAGCCCGCCTGGAAGAATTCATGCATGTCGGGCAAAAAGTAGACCGTGCCGGAATCCTGGCCGGTCAGGTCGCGGGGCGTGATAACCACCTCCCACGAGGCGTTTCTCTGCAATTGCTTTCGCACGCCGAGCCGGTAGGCCCCTTTCTCGGTGTCGCCGGTGGTGAGGAAATTGCAGTAACGCGCCGCCGCCGTGCGGCTGACCCAGACGACCGGACGGCTTGCCGTAGCGGGCAGCGCGGTGAAGGTCGATCCTGACCGGGTGATGGCCATGCGTTCATCCCACAGCTTGTATTGGTCGGCGGCCTTGGCGCATCGGTTGAGAAAGTCGGCGTATTCGGCGTTGGTCACGCTGGTTTTGCCGATCCGGTAGGTGTAGTCGACGCTCCCGCGCGGCCAGTCCAGGTTGCCGATGTAGGGACTCGATTTGCCCGGGTTGCCCGGATCGCCGACCGTCACGAGTTCGGGCGTCGTCGCCGCTGCCGCCGCCGCGCATCCCGCGGCCAATGCCAATAACACTTTTTTCATTGTTTATTCCTCATTACCATTGGGTGCCCAGGTTCCAGGAATGGGTGCCCCACCACCAGTAATTGGAGTCCGGGAATTCCGGGCCGCCGCGATAGTTGAGGCCCACGCGCCGGGTGACGGTCGCAACGTGGCCATCGAGAAAGAGTCCGTTCTGCCGAACGTCTCCGCCGTGGCGGAAGCCGATTTTCGTGATGTTCGTTGTCGCGTCCGCGTAGGTGGAGTAATGCATGGCCATAGTCTCGATGACCTCGCTGACGGCAAGGCACTGCGAGGCGCGGGCGATTTTCTCGGGTTTGACATATTCCTGCATCTTGCCGGTATCCCTGCCGTTGCGCATGAGGCCGGTGTTGGCGCCGTACCCCCAGGTGCCGTATTTGCGGCCCAGGTAAGAGGGGCAGGCGTAAACCCCGACCGGGCCGCCGTCGGAATTCTCCTTCGACCGATCGGCGACGCCGACGTATTTCGAAGTGATATAATGCCATTGCTGGTCGCTGTCGTAGGTATCCGGCGAAACGGCGTGCGGCAGGACGTCGTAATCGCTGGAATAAGCGTGCAGCGCCAGCCCGATCTGTTTGAGGTTGCTCACGCATTTGGCGCTGCGTCCCTTTTCCCGCGCATTGTTGAGGGCGGGCAAAAGCATCGAGGCCAGGATGGCGATGATGGCAATCACGACCAGAAGCTCTATCAATGTGAAATAATTCGCGTCGGCTCTCGGTTGACGTAGATGATACTGTAACATGATTTGTTCTCCTTTACAGTTCGTTTTGGGGATATTTTGTTACAATTGCAATGGTTGTTGATCCGGTATCGGTTCATTGGCGACGCATACCGCCGGGATGCGGAACAGCACGAACAACGCCGGCAGCAGCAGAATGGCGTAAGAAAAGAAGAGCATCTGATACCCGGTCACGGCAAAATCGCCGAACAACCGCGTCGCGCTCAAAGTACTGTTTCCCAGGAAGAACGACGCCAGCAGCCGCGAGAAGCCGTAACCGCAATAGAAAAATGCTCCCGACCACGCCATCGCCATGGTTTTGTTGCCCGGTTTGGCGAGCGCCATCATCTCCGCCGAACAGAGGATCGAGCTGACGGCGACGACGAATCCGGCGATCATCAGCATGGCGGTCAGCACGGTAAGCCCGGCGATATCCGGCTGCCGCGTGAGGAACAGAACCATGTTGACCGGGATCGGAATCAGGTGCATCGCAAGAAAGAGCGTGCGGAGCGAAAAGTGCTTGCGCAAATGTCCCGCCGCCAGGTAACCGAGCAGCATTCCGCCCAATGCGGCTCCTGAGATGAACACGATGACGTTGTCCGGAACTTCAAGGCTTTTCTTGAGATAGAGCATCGCAACCGGGATCGTCCCGTAAATCAGGAGGTTCAGGATGAATTGGTAGATGGAGAAGACGGTCAACGCGCGGTTGCGGGCCGCCGCCGCGAGCCCGTGTTTCCATTGAACCTCGCGGTGCGCGTCGGGGAAATGCGGAATTCTGGCGATGAAAACGATGCGTCCGATGAAAATCACCGCGCCGGCATAGAGGACGCCTTGCAGCACCGGAACCGGCGGCGTGGAACCGATGACGAGACTGACCACGAACAGGAAAGCGATCGCGGTCAGTTGATGCAGAAACCGCATCCGCCCGAGGAAGGCCGTGCGGTGCGTGGCGGGCAGAAAGGTGTCCAGCAGCGGGAACCACCCCGCGATGAACCCCGGCAGCGACAGGGCGAATAGAAGAATCATGCCGATCAGCACCGGCATGGCCGCGTCGCCGAAAAAGGGCGCCGAAGCCGCCATCAGGTAAGCCGCCGCCGCAAGCGTACAGGACCAGCCGATCAGTTTGAGCCGCCCGATCCGGGTGATGAAATAAGCGGCGGGGATAATCAGGAGCCCGTTGAAGAGCGGCAATGCCGACGTGGTGATCAAAGAGAGCATGTCGCCGGCCCCCAGGGCCGAGGCGAACAGGATGATGATCGCGCTGTCGGTGAGCGTGATTTCCCCGGTTACGCCGCAGCAGGAGGAGGCGATTGCCGCCTGTTCGGCTGAAAGCAGTTTGTGATTTTCGTAACGCGGCAAAAGTGACATCGTTATTTCTCCGGCTTGATCTGTTTCACCGACCCGGTGATGACCGGGCGGACTTCGATGCTGGTGTGGATGGGGGAGCGTTTCTTCATCATGGGGCGGTTGGTGATATAATATTCGGCCCAGGCGATGAGGTCGCGCGAGGAAAATTCGATGCGGTCGAAATTGTAGTGCAACCGCCGGAACTCGAGGTCGGCCGGGTGGTCGAAGGTCATGACGCTCAATTCTTTCAGGTGTTCGGGAGCGCCGGGCAGATAGTCCATGTGATAATTTTCGGCGAATTCCCCTGCGAGGAACAGCAGCGCGGTCGGCAGGCGGTCGGTTCCGGCGAAATAGCGCTCCATCACCCGTGCCGTGTTGCCGTCGGCCGTTTCGCGGACGATGTCGATGCGGCACTCGGGATTCAACATTTTCATTCGGGCGAAGAAGCCGCTCCAACGTTCGCGGCGGGTGGGGTGGCGGTCGCACATGTGGACGGCGATATGACGGTGGCCCAGACGGTGGAAGTGTTCGGCGGCGAGTTCTCCGCCGCGCGTATTGTCGGGCGACAGCGTCACGTCGGCGTTGCTTTGGGTGGAGAGTGTGATCGTATAGATATCCGGATTGGCTTCGCGGGCGAGATCGATGATTCCCGGTTCCGGGATGGAGATGAAGACGGCCACTTCGCATTCGCCGGCGATATCGAAGAATTCCTGGCGGTTTTTCCGGTGTTCGGCGGTGAAACAGCTGTAGTTGAGTTTGGAGATATTGTTCATCAGGACATTCCCGTAATGCATGAGGTAGGGGTGGCTGGTGAAGTCGAACAGGACCTTGATATTTTTGCGCGGGGTATGGGTGTAATAGCCGTAGCGGTTGAGTGCGTCGACGACCCGCGCCCGGGTTTCGCGCCGGACGCACGGCTCGTTGTTGACTACCCGGTAGATGGTCATCGGGCTGATTCCAAGCGAACGGGCCAGTTCGCAGAAGTTGATTTTTCCATGGTCGCGGCGTTCCATTGGTTTCACCTCCGTGTACTAAATTATGCTCGATTTCGGTGGGAATGTCAATGCGGGGGAGGCGGTTTCGAAATGATATTTTTGTGAAAAATGCAACATGGCAAGAGGGGGAGGCGAAGCCGACCGGGTCCAGGGCCTTTCGGCCTTGGCGCGGATTCCAAAGGGCGCGGAGCCCATAAGCGCTAGCCAAAATAAACGCGCCTGGCTTTGAGGCTCTGCCTCAAACTCCGCCGGGAGGG
>JAVBSA010000023.1:0-3820 GCA_031556915.1 Victivallis sp. | reverse complement strand
GTTGGACTGCTTCCGGAAAGAGGTCCGGAAAATCAACAAAATCGATATCGGCGGACGTTTTTTCGAATTCCCCGACATCAACAAATGGCGTTGCTACCTCGATTATTACGGAATTTACGAACCGTTTGTTCCCGAGAAAATCACGGAAGACATTGCTGTCAGGATTGCGCACAGCGATGTGAAGCCGACGCGGTCGATCATGGATTCCGGAGCATGTCTCTGCAGCTGCGTCCCCCCACACCTGCGTTTTCGCGATGAGAAATACCCCAGGGGCGTGCGCCGCAGAATGGAACGCGAGGCGGTCGACGCGCCGGAGTTCACCAAATTTCTTGAAGAAATCGCCCGGGAAAACGGGATCGATTATCTCGCCATCGCCGACCGGGAGGAGCTGTTGGCAAAAGGCATCGATTTGAGGGAATATCTGCCGGATGCTTTTTCCGCTCTGCTCATCGGCATAAGCAGTCAGAACGGCGGGCGCGTCATGGAGGACGCGGTTCATTTTCGCCTGCGCAAAGCGAACTTCGAATTGTCGCACAGCATAGAGAAAAAAGGATATGCGACCTTGCCGATTCCGCGCCTTCCAGTCGGTGAACTCGCCGGATACTGGGGCATGGAAACGGAAGGAATTCAATATTCCCATCTCATCACGGAGCTGCCGCTGACAAAGCTGAAGAAAAATTTTTGTGCCGGCGGAGGGAAAAAGAGGCCTCTTTCGCCGAAAGAGGTCAAGGCGTTTGCCGCATCCCGCGGCGCCGACCTGACCGGGATTTCCTCCGTCGAACGGATGAACCGCCTCCACCCGGCGTTACAGGCCGCCTATGAGGGCGAACGCTCGATTGCGCTTGAAATCAAGTATTCCCCGGGAACCCCCACCTGGGTGCCGGTGAATGCCGCCCTGGAACCACTGACGATCAGGAAGCCGGCGGATTACCTTGCCGGAGCGCGATCCGTCATTGTTCTCGGCGTTCATTTCCCGGCGACCTTATTGGAACGGGTGGCCAAGCCGCCGGCGGATAATATCGCCTCCTATGCCGGCGGCACGCAGGGGTGGGGCGTCGGGCGCGAAATCGAGACACTGGCGCTCGACACGGCCCGATTCCTGAGGGAAGCCGGGTATCAAGCGGAAATGGCATTGGATCTGTTCAACACGGACTACGGCGCCAAGGCGTGGGGAATCGAAAAAAGCGTCGGCGCCAACCGGTTCGCCGCCTTGTGCGCCGGCCTGGGAGAAATCGGGCAAAGCGGCGCCATGCTGACGCCGGAATTCGGCCTGACACAGCGCTTCATCTGCGTCATCACCGATGCCGAGCTCGCGGAAGACCCTCTCTATCAAGGGGAAAAACTTTGCAAACGATGCGGCGAATGTACGGCGGCATGTCCGGTCAATGCCTTTACCGGCGACTCCCACCGTTGCGAAATCGACGGCAAACAAATCGAATTCCGCCACCGGGATCGCCTGAGGTGCGAATGGTCGGTTAAGTGCGGCCTGGTAAAAGATGAGGGGCCCGGATTCCTCGGTGTGACGAAGGATTTCCCGCCGCCGCCGGAAATTACCGGAAAAGCGGTATTGAATGCCCTGACACAGTTGAGCCCCGTCGAGTTTTCCTGGGGAGCGACCTTTGAAAAATGCCTGAGCGTGTGCCCGACCACGATGGAAGTTCTGGAACGGAAAAAGAGAAAATGATTGAATTTCTTCATGGAACAGCGGAGCTCGCCGAAGCCGGCGACGGGACATACCGGCTTTTCCGGGTGCCGCAAAAACTGCTGCCCAAGCTGAACGAAAGAGTGAAGATCCGGGCGTGTTCTCCGGCCGGAACCGAACTGCGTTTCCGCATGGGCGCGTCGCCGGTGCGCATCCGGCTGCGCCGGATGCCGGAACCGGGGCATCCGGTTTTCACCGGCCAAAGCGCCGTGCTTGCCGGAATTTTTCGCGGGGATTTTCAGGAGTCGTGGATTGCGCTGCAGGAGGGCGACAACGAAATTGAAATCGCCCCTTTCTCACTGCCGTTCCATGTTCCCCGGAACAGGTTCAGCCCCGAACTGACCCGGGTTGTGCTCCCGCCCTTCATCGAGCTTCGCCTTGCCGGCCTGACGGGCGAAATGGAACCGGCCCGGCCGGAAGATTGCCCCCCGCTCACCTGCCTGGCTTACGGTTCTTCAATCACGCAGGGAGCCTATACGCCACTGGGAAACGGAAACTTCCCGGCGGTGCTGGGGCGTGAGCTCGGGGTCGACGTCTGCAACCTCGGATTCGGCGGAGGCGCGTTCCTGGAACCGGAAATCGCGGAATGGATCGTTTCCCGCAACGATTGGCACTTTGCGATACTGGAACTGGGAGCGAATTTATTCCACCTCACCGCCGATGAATTCCGGTTGAAGGTCAGGGATTTTCTCGCTGTTTTCGCTTCGGATCCCAAGCCCCGTCCGGTCTTCTGCCTGGACCTGCTGCCCAACACCGGCGAAATCGGCGGCAAAGAGAAAGAAAAAGCCGCATCTCTTCGGCAAGTCGTCAGGGAGGAAGCGGATGCGGCCGGCTCTTCCTCTTTCCACCGGCTGGAATATGCCTCCTCGATTCCCCGCGTATCCGATTATTCGACGGATTTGCTGCATCCCGCGTCGCATGCTTTCGAATCGATCGGCCGGAGCCTGGCGGACCGGATCAGACCGGTTTTGGACATCCGGTGATGCGGTTGATCTCTTCGCGGAAGGATTCGTGGAAGGTTTTGGAGAGGGCCAGGTATTTGGCTTGGTCCTCCGCCGACATGTTCCGGATTCCGTACTGATTGGCTTCGGTGATGACTTGTTCCATATGCTCGATGAACGTCTTGCCGGCGGGGGTCAGGGAGATGTTTTTCCGGCGGTGGTCGGTCTTGAGTGCCCGCCGGGTGATCCAGCTGCGACTCTCCAGGTCGTTGAGGATCAAGGCCACCATCTGGCGTTTGATCAGGACGGCGTCGGCGATTTTCGCCGGTTCCATGCCCTCCGGCCGCTCCAGCAGCAACAACAGCACGCAATAGGTGTTGGCCGAGACGTTGAAATGCCGCAGCAGCCGTTCATAGGCGGTATCGATGATCCGCCAAATTTCAGTCCATTCATCGAGATAGGGAGTATCAGTCATGCGCTTCCCTCTTCATTATTTTTTTCGTGCTTTCCCGAATTCTCTGGCACAGCGCAAAGAGCGCCGGGGTGAAGAAAATTCCGACGAAGGTCGCCGCCAGCATCCCCGCGAAGGTCGTGATTCCGATGGCGCGGCGGCTTTCCGCCCCCGCCCCGGTGGCGATCACCAGCGGCAAAACGCCGAGCAGGAAACTCCAGGCCGTCATCAGCACGGCGCGGTAGCGCAAGTTTGCGCCGTTCATCGCCGCCTCGAAGATCGAAACGCCGCGCTCGCGTTCCGTCTTGGAGAATTCAACCATCAGGATCGCGTTTTTCGCCGCCAGCCCGATCAGCATCACCATCCCCAACTGCGCGTAAATTCCGAAGGACTCCTGGGTTACGAGCAATCCGAGCCAGGCGCCCGCCAGGGCGAACGTCACTGAGAGCATAACCGGCGCCGGAATGCTCCAGCTCTCATATTGCGCCACCAGAAAGAGATAGGCGAACAGCATCGCCAACGCTACAAGCGAAAGAATCTGCCCTTCGTTCTCCCGCTCCTGGTAACTGAGGCCGGTCCACTCGATATGATATTGCTTTGGCAGCTCTTTGCTCTCGATCAGGCGCATCAGTTCGCCGGAACTGACGCCGGGCGCTCCCTGGACGGTCACTTCCGCACTGGCCATTTTATTGAAACGGGTGATCAGGGCGGGGCCGACGACATGTT
>JAVBSA010000598.1:0-3604 GCA_031556915.1 Victivallis sp. | reverse complement strand
GGGTGGGGGGGGGGGTTGGTGTCTCCCGCGGGGGGGTCGGCGCCCCGCGCCCCCTACCTGCCGTTTCGCATATCTGACAAGTTATACTTACCAAGAGTTTAATTAAGGTGAAAGTCGTTTTTTTCATTTCAACATACTCCTGCTTCTATTGTGGAATCAACCGTCGACTCCACCGGTTCCCGGAAAATCTCGGCCAGGGCGAAGGCGGCCGGTTTCCAGTTGCCGTCGAAATCGATCAGACTGGTGTTGGCCGGACAGGGAAAGCTGTCGTGCCCCATCCACAGGATCACGCCGCCGGTCGCCGGGAACCGCCGTTTCGCGCAACGCACGGCATGAACGAGCGCGCGCTCCTGCCGCGCCTGGCTCCACCGGACATACTCTTCGAGCGAAACGGGCTCCCTGCCGTCGTGCTCGGCGGCGAACGCCTCCTCCTCGACCCACCAGTCGAGCGGGTTCCGCCACAGCGGATTCCGGCGGGAGACCGGCAGCTCCGGCAGATCCCCGGCGTAACGGCGGATGGTCGCGACATCGGCGGCGCCGGGACAGCCGAATTCGGAGCGGAACAACACGTCATCCTCCTCCCAATCCCGGATCCAGCCGTCCTCCAGGCGCAACCCGGGCGCTTTCCACGGGCCGTGGACGTCGTGATGCAGCCCCTTGCCGCACGTTTCGCGGGAGAATCCGAACGATGGGCCGGAAGGCGAAGCCGGTACGAAACGGCGGCCGGGATCGCGGCGGGCGACCAGCTCCGCGAGGTGTGCCAGCGCGGGTTCGTTCCCGGAACACGGTCCGGACGCCCCCTCGTAAAACAGCTCGTTCCCTCCGCACCACATCGCCAGCGAAGGGTGGCGGACCAGGGCGTCCAGATAATCCCTGCCCGCCTCCAGCAGCAGCCGGATCGAATCGCCGGTTTCGGGCGGCAGGTTTTCGATGCCGGAGGAACAGAGCGGGAACTCCTGCCAGACCAGGATTCCGGACTCGTCGCAAAGATCGTAGAATTCGTCGCGTTCCCGGTCGGCGCCGCCCCAGATCCGGAACAGATTGACATTCATCGCGCGGTAATCGGCAATCAACCGGCGGTATTGTTCAGCCGGGGTGTCGGCGTAATCGGGCCGGACGGGCGTCCAGTTGATTCCCTGGATGAAAACCGTCTCCCCGTTGACCTCCCAGAGCCAGGGGTTGGCTCCGGCGGGAGCTCCGGCGCACGGCAGCAGCCGGATGGTGCGGAATCCGGCGCGGAAGTGCAGCGGTTCGGCGTTGCCCGGCTCGATGGAGAAATCGTACAGCTTCGCCTTCCCCCGCCCGTTGACCTGCCACGGCTCCACGCCGAGGTTCTCCCAGCGGATCCCGGCGGCCAGCTCCGATGCCGTCGTTTGCTCCTCGCGCAGAATCCGAGAACCGTCGGCCAGGCGCAAAGTGACCGGCGCGTCGGCGGACAGGTTGACCGGGCGGCAGCGGACCGTCAGCGAATCCATGGCGGTGTCGAAACCGTCCAGCTCCAGGCGCGGAGCCTCGGCTCTCCTCAGCCGGACGGCCCCCGTGACGCCGGTCTGAACCAGCCGGGCCATCCAATCCCAGGTATAATAAAAGCGCGGCTTCCCGACGCTCTGGCGGCTGGTCCAGCCGAACTGGCCCAGCCAGCGCGGCGGCAGGTCGAAAACCAGGGCGAGCCGGTGCGTCTCACCCGGCTGGCCGGCCGGGAGCGCGATGACGTGGCGGCAGTGGCTGCCGCGGAATTCGGCGACAATCGAACTGTCCCAGCAGACCCAGCCGGAGTGGTCGACGCCCTCGAGCACGAGTTCGTGAACGCCGTCTGCCGGCAGCGTCACTTCGCAGGAGAACATCCAGTGCCGGTTCTCCACCCACTCGCACAGCCGGGCGTTGCGGCCGACATTCCAATCCGGCAGCATCTCCCGGTCGCGCAGAGCCCGCTGCACCGAACAGGGCAGCCGGACCGGGAACGGTTCGATTTCCACCGTCTTCCCCGCCGGGGTCCGCCACCACAGAAACGGCGTCCAGCCGCTCAATTGCCAATCCAGTTCCGTCAAATCGATCATCGCATATCCTCCTGCCTTTTGTGTAATTATGGCGGAAAGCAGACGAAAAAACAAGCGCAAACCGGACTTTGTCATGAACAAAAATGTTACAATACTTGCAAAGCCGCATCTGCAACGGTATGGTAAGGATATGAAAAAGATCACAACAGCCATGGTAGCCGCCTCGGCCGGAGTCTCCCGCGCTACCGTTTCACGGGTGTTGAACAACAGCCCGGAGGTGTTTCCGGAAACCTCCGAACGGGTGCTCGCGGCGGCGCGCTCGCTCGGGTACCGTTTTCCGCCCCACGGCAAGCGGCGCAGCATCGGCGTGCTGCTTTACCGGAACGCCTTCATCTGCAGTTATCTCGCGATGGCGCTCTCGGCGCTGCGTTCCGAAATCAGCCGGCGCGGGTACCGGGCGGAGCTGATGTCGAGCGACGATCTGGAACTGCTCAACGAACGGGCGCTCTCCGGCGTCATCAACCTCTCGCACGATCGCGACATCAATGACCGCTGGGCCGGGCTCAGCCCGCTGCCGATGGTCAATTTCTACCTGCCGAGCCGCCACAACGACAATATTTACAGCATTTACACCGACGGGAATGCGGCATTCAAGCTGATGATCGATTATCTCGGCAACTTCGGGCACCGGAAGATCGGTTACCTCTCCGATTTATCCTTCGAGGAAGAACAGTTCCGCACCACCGGCAGCTACGCGGCATTCTGCCGGATCATGCGCGATTGCGGCGAACCGGAACCGGAGCAATATTTCGCCGGCGCGGAACCCGGCGGCCTGCTGCCCGGCATCCGGCGGGTCTGCGCCTCCGGCGTCACTGCCGTCATCGTGCTCAATGAGTTTTACGGTCCGACCGCAACCCGGATGATCCGGGAACTCGGCTACCGGATCCCGGCCGACCTTTCCGTCATCACCCACGAAGCCGTCGAAGTGTCGCAATATCTCTCGCCGCCGCACACAACCTGCCTGCAGAATTATCCGGAAATGGCGGAGAAAGGACTCGACTTGCTGGAAGAACTGATCCGCGGCCAACGCCCGCCCGGCGACCTCCCCGTCTCCGTCTCCCTGATCGAACGCGAAAGCGTTGGCTACCGGTAGAGGGTTGCCGCGGGGGAGAGGCCGCATTCGGCGTCGTCGACCGGGTATTCGAGGATGCGCCGACCGTAGGAGTTCACCCAGCCTGCCGGTTCGAGTTCCTGGCGGAAACACCGTCTCCATTCGTTTCCCGCCGAGGAGGCAAGGCGCAGCTTGAGGCGGTTGACTCCTTTTTTGAGCTGAATGCGGAAGACCCAGGGAGCGAAAGCCCGGATATGGGCCGCGCCTCCGTTGACGGAGAGTTCCGCGCCGTGGCGGAGGTCGTCGAATCGGATCCAGGCAGCGCCGGGGGCGGAGGAGACGAAAGAGGCCTCCAGCTCAAGGATGCCGGAGAAATCCGGTTCGAGGTCGGTGTACATGCCGCTCGGTGGGAGCGGGCGGTTTTCCCTGATGGTTTCAAAGCGGGTGGCTTTGTCTTTGCCGAAACGGAGCCGTTCCACTTTGCGGAGTCTCCAAT
>JAVBSA010000197.1:0-12373 GCA_031556915.1 Victivallis sp. | reverse complement strand
TCCTCCGGAGTGGTGAGCGCGGTTTCATCTCCCATGGCGACATGGCCGATTTCACCCTCAATCGAGGCGTTTTTCCGGCGCGCCATACCGACGCATTCTTTGGTTTTCGCCACGTTCTCCTCAAAGGAAAGGGTGGAACCGTCGAACATCACCGAGGTGTATCCCCAGTCGAGCGCGTTCTTCACCTGTTCGGCCGTGCCGCCATGGTCGAGGTGGAGCGCGACCGGCTGATTGCAGCGCTGCGCCATGCGGATCAGCGCGCCGCCGAGGTCATAGGCTTTCTCGGAATTGAAGAGCCGCATGTAAAGCTGGATGATCACGGGGCTCTTCTCCGCCTCCGCCGCTTTGATGACCGCGGCGGCGGTTTCGTAGTTGGCGATGTTGAAAGCGCCGATGGCGCGCTTCTGCCGCCGCGCGGCGGGCAGAATTTCGTTCATAGTGACGAGAGCCATTTCCTTATGCCTCCAGCTGCCGCGCAGCGAGTTCTTCGAG
Organism: Victivallis sp.; assembly: GCA_031556915.1. Lineage (GTDB taxonomy): Bacteria > Verrucomicrobiota > Lentisphaeria > Victivallales > Victivallaceae > Victivallis. The sequence continues at coordinate 11,881 of JAVBSA010000197.1, read as the reverse complement.
CGTCATCACCTTGGCGAATCCCGACAGGGCCTTCCGGGTGTGGGGCGACGCCGTGACGAGCGGGAACGCTGCGTTGTCGATGCGTTCGGCGACCCGTTCCGCGAGCTTCCGCGCCAGGCACGGATAGAGCTTGCCGAGAACGACCGCCCCTTCGCCGGCGGAGTAGGATTCTTCGTCATTGCTGCCGAAGGGAAGGAGCTCGACGCCGAGTTTGGCGAACAGGTTCGCGGGCCCCGCGCAGTCGAGATAGTTGCGCAGGAAATCGCTTTCGAGATAGACCGCTTTGGCCGCGTCCTTGCGGAACTTGAGGTTCTGCCGGGCGATGAATTCCGAGGTGTGGAGGACTTCGACGCCAAGCTCGATTCCGAATTCCCTGTAATCCTGCAACAGGGCGCTGAGCGTCGCCGGGTTGGCGGTCACCAGGGTTTTTGCTCCCAGGTTCTTGACGAACGCGGCGAATTCGGCGGCGCGTTTCCGCGCCATTTCACGGTAGCCGAGGACGCTGAGCTCTTTGCCGATCCCGCCGCCGCGGATCACGCGGTAACGGACTTGGGCCGCCTTGGCGAGAACGGCGAAACTGGTTTCGATCTCCGGCGTTTCCGCGGTGCAAGCGTCGGCGAAGAAGAGGACGTCGCCTTCACCTGAAACTTCCCATTCGGGCTCGTTCCCGAGTTCGGCGGCGAGCGCCGCGACTTCGGGCGGAGCGATCCCCGCGTCGACGATATCCTCACGGGCGGCGAGGACAAGCGCGGTCTCGGCGTAGTGGCTCACGCAGTGGCGAAAGCAAGCCGCCGAGACGTCGGAACGGTAGATGGTGTCGATGTAGTCCGCTTTGGCCAGCAGTTCCGGTTTCTGCGTCACGCTGTAAAGCATGGCGGCGCGGACGCGGGGGGTGTCGGCCTCGTTGAAGGTGACGTTGCCCGTTCCGGAGAGGTGGCGGCACATGAAGCAGAAACGGCAGTTTTTGATAGCGTCTTCGTATTTGAGGATTTTCATCGTGATTACACTCCTTTGAAGCCCATTTTTCCGGGGTTCATGATGTTGTTCGGGTCGAGTTCGCGCTTGATGCCTTCCAGAAGCGGCATGGCGGGGCCGTAGAGTTCTTTCATCAACCGGCCGAGCTTGAGGCCGACGCCGTGATGTTCGTTGATGACGCCGCCCTGCGACATGGCGGCGCGGATCGCCATATCCCACACCTTGTTGTAAAGAAGAGTCGCTTCGCGCGGATCGGCCGGAGCTTCCGGGAAGATGAAGCGGGCGTAGAGCATGCACCCCCACTCGTACCAGTGCGAGAAGTGGCCGATGAAACGCGCTTCCGGGAAATTCTCGTTGACCACCTTTTTCATGGCGCCGTAGATGTTTTCGATGTCGGCGAAGGTTCCTACCGTGTCGAGCGTGCCGAACGCCTGGGGCAGGTGGAACATATAGGGCGGATAGAAGAATTTGTATTTGTTCTCCCACCAGAGTTCGCCGCCTTTGCTGCCGAGGTCTTCGCCGTTGTAGCGCTTCATGATTTCGAGGGCGTATTCCATTTCGTAATCGACGATTTTCTCGTAGCCGTCGAATCCGAAGACGAGGTAGGCGCCGACGGCGTCGAGGCCGAGCACGCGCTTGACGTGGTGCTTGGTCTCCTCTTCGTCGTAGAGGCGGATGGCGCAGGGGCGGAGGCGGCTGCGCATGAGTTCCGCGCCCGCTTCCATCGCGGTGTGGAGGTTGTCGAACAGGAAGGCGCGGAATTTGCGCGCTTCGGGTTTCGGGTGGATTTTGAGCGTCACTTCGGTCATTACGCCCAAGGTCCCCTCGCTGCCGAGGAAGAGCATGGTGAGGTCCGGGCCGGAAGCGTGGCGCGGAACCGGCAGCGTGCGGATGATTTCGCCGGTGGGCGTCACCACTTCAAGCGACATGACCATGTCTTCGATCTTGCCGTACTTGGTCGAGAGCACGCCGGTGCCGCGGTGGGCGAGGAATCCGCCGATGGTGGCGCAGGCGATGGAGGCCGGCAGGTGCATGGTGGAGTAACCGGCCTTTTCGACCTCCCACTCCAGGTGGCGGGCGTTCATGCCGGTCTGGCAGGTGACGGTGAGGCTCTTGGTGTCGATCTTGAGGATTTTGTTCATCCGCTTCATATCGATCACGATTCCGCCGTAGATGGGCAGCGCGCCGCCCTGGGAGCCGGAGCCGCCGCCCCACGGGACCACCGGGATTTTGTAGTGATTCGCAATTTTGAGGATGCGCGAGACGTCCAGACTGCTGCCGGGGTAGAGGATGAAGTCGGCCTTCGGGGTGGTCATGCCCCGGTCGTGCCACATTTCCGGAATCCAGTAGTAGTCGATGGAGTGGCCGAGCTTGTCCGTTTCATGAACGCTCACGTACTCCTCGCCGACGATGTCGACCAGCTCCTGGCGGATCATCTCGTAGAGGAAATTTTCCCTTGATACCAGCATTCTAGTTTCTCCTTTTTCAGCGCCGTCCGTAAACAGGAGCGAGCGCATCGTGAATTTGTTTGTATTCTTTGAATAATTCTGCGTAACGGGCGGCGCGTTCCGGATCGGGAACCAGCTCCCGGTCGATCCGGAGACAAGTCCTGACTGCTTCACAGCTGTCGGAGTAGGCCCCGATTCCGGTTCCCGCCAGCAGCGCCGCGCCGAACGAGGCGTCGCCGGGCGAGGGAACCTGGACGGGCAGGTTGAAGACGTCGCAGACGATGGAACTCCACAACGCGCTCCGCGCGCCGCCGCCGATGAGGAAGATCCGCTTGACCGGCAGACCAATCTCTTCGATGAGGCCGTAGCAGTCGAGAAGCGAGAAGGCGACTCCTTCCAGCAACGCGCGCATGAAATCCCCCCGGGTGCTCGAAATGGCAAGCCCGGTGAAGCTGCCGCGCAGTTTCGGATCCCAGTACGGGGAGCGTTCCCCCTGGAGATAGGGGTGGAAGACGACTCCGTTCGCTCCGACGGGGGAGGCGGCGGCTTTGCGGTCCATGAGATTGAAGACTTTTTCGCCGGTTTTCTCGGCCTCCAGCTTCTCCGCGTCGCCGAAGAGATCGCGGAAATAACGCTGGCAAAGCGCCGCCGCGTTGGTGGCCGAGACGGTGTAGTACATTCCCGGAATCACGTGGGAGTAAGTGAGCGTTTTGGCGAAGGGATGCGGCTCGGCGGTCATCACGTTGACGTTCCCGGCGGTGGCGAGCTTGACGATGCAGTCGCCGGGCTCGACGGCTCCCGCGCCGTAATCCTCGACGGCGGAGTCCGAAGTGCCGCAGACCACCGGGGTGCCCGCCGGAATCCCGGTCAGCGCCGCCGCCTCGGCGGTAACTTCGCCGCAGCGGTCGGTGGGATTGCAGAGCGCCGGGAGTGCCGCAAAATCGAATCCGGTGAGAGCGAAGAGTTCCCGCGACCAGCAGTTGCGCGCCATGTCGAAGAAGAGCGTTCCCTGCGCTTCGATGTAGTCGGTCACGGCGACGCCGGTGAGGAGACAACGGACATAATCCTGGACGAACAGGATGTGTTTCGTTTTCGTCACGATTTCCGGCTCGTTGCGGCTGAGCCACAACAGCTGCGGGAGCGTCCAGGTGGGGGTCGGCATCTGCCAGCCGGTTTGGAAAATGAGGTCGCCGCACTTCTCTTTCAGGAACGCGCATTCAGCCGTGCTGCGCTGGTCTGTCCATAGGATGGTGCGGCGGACGGGGCGCATCGCACGGTCGAGCAGCACCGCGTTGTGGGTGGAGCCGTCGAAGGCGACCGCTTTGATCCGGGCAAAATCGACGCCCTTCCGGCGAAGTATCTCAAGCGCGCCGCACATGGCGGTGAACCAGTCGCCCGGCTCCTGTTCCGACCAGCCGGGGTGTTCATAGTGTGTCCGGTATTCGACCGAGGCCTCGCCGCACAGCGTGCCCGAGCGGTCGATGGCGGTCACTTTGCAGCCGCCGGAACCGAAGTCTATTCCAAGCAGAATCATTACTTCACCCATCCGTGATCGGGATCTTTGGCGGAGATGAGTCCGCGGTTGACCGCGCCGGTCATGGTCCAGAGATAGTACATTTCATACCCCGGCGCGCCGCAGAGGGGGTGGTACCCTTCGGCGATGGCGACGGTGTCGTTGTATTTGACGGTATAGGTTTCGTCGATCCGGCCGTCGGGGGTGTAGACCTTCTGAATTCCGAACCCCTGGGGCGGATTGAAGCGGTAGAAGTAGGTCTCCTCCATATCGATTTCAGCCGGGGGATTGTCGGCGTCGTGCCGGTGGGGCGGGTAACCCGACCAGTTGCCGGAGGGAATCAGCCCTTCGCCGATGTAGAAGTGTTCCGAGTCGAAGGTCTCGTCGATCATCACAGTCGCCTTGCGGCTGAAGTTGTCCCGCCCGATGAAAAGCTCGCGCGTCATTTCAGGCGTGATGACGCAGGGAGCGGCGGTGTCTCGCGTCGCCGGGGAGGCGTTGACCGCAAGCTCCATCGTCTCCGTGATCGCGGTCACCGTGTACTTCGTCCGGCGCGGCAGGTAGACAGTGTGGGGGCGGCCGGAGAATACGTCTTTGCGCCCGCCGACTTCCGCGAATCGGAAGTTGTCTCCGGCGACGGAGCACTTGCCGCCGAGGATGACCAGCGCAACCTCGAACTCGCCGGTGTCGGCGCTGTAATGTTTGTCTGCCGAAAGTTTGAGGATGCCGAAACTGGTCAGCTTCATATGGTATTCGCCGACTTCAAGAACCTTGTTGTATCCCTCTTTGACGTCGGTTTTGATCAGAAGTTTTTCGCTGTTCATGGTATTTCCCCTTATTGAATGACTGTGGGTTCGATGTTGAGGACGCGGCAGATGTCGAGCAGTTCCGGCACGATGTCGCCGTAGGTGAGGGCGTAGTGGTGCTCCCACCCCTGGTTGATGACGGTCTCGCGCAGCTTGTCGCACCCGGCGTCGAATTTGATTTTGACCGGATTTCCGCGGACGAAGAGATCCGTGTCGAGCGCGTCGCCGGTGGCGATCAGCATGCGGAATCCGTCGCCGTCGCGCTTTTCGCCGAGACGCGCCAGGGTGACCCGGCCGGGTTTCAGCGGGAACTCGTCGGTGACGCCCTTGACGCCGCCGCCTTCGACGGTCGCGCTGTGGCAGAGCTGCGGCTGATAACCCGGCTTGCAGAGTTGACACGGGGCGGCGCCGCAGTGCCAGGCGACGCCGTAGTCCCCCTCCATGACGATCATGTCGCAGAAGAAGGGCAGTTCGCCTGTGAGTTCCTGTTCCATGCGCATCATCACACTTCCGTAGACGTCGCCTTCGCAGGCGGTCAGGAATCCATGGTTGGTGAGATGCCCGATGGTGGAGCAAATGGCGATGCCGTAGAGATCGTTCGCGATGAATTCCGGCCAGCAGCGCATGGCGAAGGTGTCCACGAGGAATTTATCCTTCATCTTGCCGACGGCGGCGAAGAGAGCGGCGGATTTTCGGATCTGTTCGTCGCACGGACCGTCGGTCGGATGCACTTCGGCGTCGGACAGGATGGTTTTGAGCGCGGCGTCAAGCTCTTCCGGCTTCAGGTTGCGCGCGGCTTCGATGGTCTCGTGCTCGGTGATGAATTTGACCTCAGGCCCGATCTTGGTGCGCAGCAGCATTTCGTCGCAGCTCGAAGTGAAGAAGCCGGGGACGCGCCCGCCGATTACGCCGACGCGCATCCGGGAGAGGGTGTTGACGGTTTTTGTGACGCGAACCGCCTTCTCGAGTCCCTGCTTCGCCGCGTCGGAGCCGACTTCGGCGTGGACGTGGAAATAGGGAACGTGCATGCGGTACATGAAGTGCGAATTCATGTTGGCCGCGCAGAAGGAGTTGTTCTGAAGGCGTCCGCCCTTCGGGTCCGGCTCCTTCATCGACCAGAGGACGACCGGAACCTTCAGCCGCTGCGCGAAAAGAGGAATAATCACGCCGAGCGAAAAGGTGAGGAAATGCGCCACGATCAGGTCGGGCCGTTCCTTCTCGAAGAAATCGAGCTCCTGAATCGCCTTGTCTTCGAAATCGATCATGCGGTCGCCGCCGACGACTTCGACGCCGGGGAGATTCTGAAGATACTCCCTGGCGTTTTTGCGGGCGGTCTCGAGCGTCTCGTTGGTCCAGTTGGCCTTGGTCAGGGGGAGGTAGCCGATTTTGAATGTCTTGTTCATCGTACGTTTTCCTTTAAGAAAGCTTCGGTTTCAGCGCGAGAGGGGAGTCCGGCACGCGCCCCGAGTTTGCCGCATTTGAGTCCGGCGAACGCCGAGCCGAAACGCATGCATTCAGAAAGCTCCATGCCGCGAAGATAGGCGGCGCCGAATCCGCAGTGGTAGGCGTCTCCCGCTCCGGTGGTGTCGACGACCGGGAGATTGGTGAAGGCGGGGCAGTGCAATATCTCATCGCCGTCGAGGACCATGGAGCCCTCGCTCCCGGCGGTGACGCCGACGACTTTGGCGGGCAGGGAACCGAGTTTGCGGAGCGCTTTTTCGAGATCGTTTTCGCCGCTCCATTTGCGGGCGAAGGCTTCGGAGGCGATCAGGATGTCGGCGAGCTGAAGCAGTTCGTCGATCCGGGGGGTGAAGGTGCCGGCGTCGAGATTAATGAGGACTCCGGCCGCTTTGGCGACCTTCGCCGCCGCGACCGCCGCGTCGGGGTGATGGCCGTCGAGATGGAGCATTCTGGCGTTGCGGATCATTGCAACCGGAATCTCGTCCTCTTTGAGAAGAACGAGATTTTTCTTGCTCCAGGCGACGCTTCGCTTGCCGTCGGGGGTGATCCAGCAATAGGCGACCGGCGAAGAACCGTCTTTGCGGACTGCGATCGCCGAGGTGTCGACCTGTTCCGCCGCGAAATCGGCAAGAATGATCTCGCCTTCCATATCATTGCCGACGCTGCTGACGAAAGCGGCGCGGAGTCCCAATCGCGCCGCTCCCACCGCGGCGTCTCCCGCCGGGCCGCCGCCCTGTACCATGCGTTCGATGATTTCAACTTTGCTGTCGATGGGGATTTCCGGGATCCGGCACAGGTAATCGTTGCTGCAATAGCCAAGCGCCACAAATTCAATCGGATTCATAAGAAAAGAACTCCACGTATTTGCTGTTTGATTTCAATATACCCCGCAAAAATGATTTGTCAAGAGATGAAATGAAATAAAATGATACAAAGATGAAATGATATGAGATAATGAGATTTGCATTTTGAGATTCTTACATTATATTATCTCCATCCTATGAAAAATTTACGAACCATGCGGATTTCGAATTACGTCAATGAGCGCGGCAGCAGTACGATTGCCGAGTTGATGGCGCATTTCGACGTTTCTCACGCGACGATCCACCGCGACATCGCTTCGTTGGAGGAACAGGGGGCAATCCGGCGGGTTCGCGGCGGAGTCGCGGCTGTGCCGGAAGCGCAGCCGGAGAGCGCCGAGCGCGCGATTTATTCGCGTTACCAGGACCGGATCGACCGCAACCGCGAGGAGAAGATTGCGATCGCGAAACGCGCGCTGGCTGAAATCAAAGACGGCGATATTTTGTTTCTGGATTCGTCGACCACGGTTTACTATCTGGCGCTCGAATTGCAGAAATCGGACTTTGCGAATCTCACCGTCATCAGCAATTCGCTCCTGATCATTCAGGAATTTTCCTTGTTCCCGACCCGCTACTTCCTGGTGGCGCTGGGGGGGAACTACGATCCGCAGCTCAATGCTTTCCTGGGCCAGGTGACGATGAGCGACCTCGAAAAGATCCGCGTCGACAAGGCGTTTATTTCGGCGCTCGGAATCACGGCCGAAGGAATCTTTTCGCGCCACGAGAATCACTCCTACTTTCTGCGCGAAGTTCTCGCCCGCAGCGGCAAGTCGCTGCTGCTCCTGACGGAAGACAAGTTCAACCGTTCGGGCTTGTTCGATATAGCGCCCCTCGAAGCGGTGGATCGGATCATCTCGGAAGCCCCTCTCCCCGCCTACGCGAAAGCGAGAAAAAAGTAAAACTTCGTCTTGACAAGCCGAAGTCCCCGATATATATTAAGAAATGTTCCGATTTTGAACAAATCGGGCGGTTAGCTCAGTTGGTTAGAGCGCTGCTTTCACACGGCAGAGGTCACGTGTTCGAGTCACGTACCGCCCACCATTTCATCCCCCTCAAGTTTAGCTCAGCAAGAGCACACTTGCTTCATCCTGCCAAAAGCTGCTTTTTACTGCTTCCCCAAACAACAATTAGAACATTTTTAGAACATCAATTTCGCCCTATTCCGCCTCAGAATCGATGCCTTTGGGGTGAACTGCTGCGGCAGGATTTTCGATTTGAGCCCTTTGGGGCTGTTTCGGGAGCTGACTGAAGCCATATTCCCGAATACGCGGAGGCACATTTCCCTTGGTCTCCGCTTTGGCGTGATAGCTGAACCAGTCCAGGATGTTATCTTTCTGGGCTTCCGCATTCTCCCGGAGAGACCTCAGCTTGATGGCGGAACTCCTGCTGTTCAATTCAACCTGGCAATCCAAATCAGGATTGGGAGGTTGGCATTTCACGAACACCGATTCCTCGGACTTGCCCCACCGTTTGGTCAAAAGCCGGTTGAGATGTCTGGCATGCCCCATTCCCGATTGTATTTCCCGGCCATTGCAAAGCAGGCCGATATGATAATGGGGTTTATCATCTTCGCGCTCCGGCGCAACCTCCCGTACCCATCCCGCCTGAGACTCGACGCCTTTATTGCGCAACGTCTTCCGCAAGGCATTCAAACTCTCTCCCAATTCTGTATTGGCATGAGTATGGTCGATGTCATCCGGCCAGGTAACAATCAGATGAGCGGCAGTAACCTGAGAATAGTTGGTTGCCATATAATTCACCCGTGTTTCGTAGCCTCGATTGATCTTTTCTATGGAGTCTGCTGCGCCATTGTTTTTTCGTGCCATATGCTTCTTTCCTTCTGAGATTCCGTGACTGCTTTATGCTCTTTCTATATACCACCGATTCAACCATTGGAAAAATCCGGCACAAGTGTCAAAATGACAAGGGGAAAGCCAGGAGAAATGATTGCTGAAATTTTCCGAATTAGTTTACCATATTATAGTTGGGAGTATGAGTAAAAAATAACATGGAGAATCGACATGATTACGAATAAGAAGATTACCCGCATTACCGTGACGCCGCCACAAGAAAAAAGCTGCCTCTATAACCAGATCGCTCAGAATGTCTGTTGCTTACTCTCGAAAAAGTTGGCTGAACCCAAAGACATTCTGATCATCACTCTGAACGTTCCGGATGTGCGTGCGCTTATCAGCCGTCGATCGATCAACCCTTTTCAGCTTCAAATCATTCCATGGCTGAAGTTTTGTCACACTCAGGCTCTGGAAGAACCATTCGACTCATCGAAGTTGACCGACCCGGCTTCCGATGGAGACCTGTACGAATATTCCGAAGATCAATTCAACGATCTGAAAGAGGACTCCGCGATCGAAGACAGCGAATATTATCGGCACTTTGTAGAGGAACTTGTATGGCAGAATACAGCTCTGAACTCCGACTTAAAATTCCCGTTCCCGGGCGGACTTTTATGCTACGGGGAGGTCCTCAATCTTTTGAAGTACAGATTCCGGGTTCCGCACTGGAAATATGTCTTTATCGAAATTCCTCCTTTCTTCGGTAAACAGGAACTCGAACTCGTCAGTCAATTCGGCGTTCACACGACTTTCCTACAGTACAATATTTACCCCGATTTCGACCGTTATTGCTTCGCGAAAACCTTTGCAAATTGCAATGAAATTACGCTGAAATGGTCTACGAGCTGGAAGCTTTCGTTTCAATTTCAGAGCATCCCGGCGGAATGCTATTTTCTCTCGGTAAAATTCCCCAGCTGCCGAAGGTCTTCCGTACGCGAAGGGCTCCCGAGACCCGAACGCGGACTTTTTGGGATGTATTGAGATGATGTAATCCCAATAATGCTTGTAAATGTAAGCCCAGTGGACTATGCTAAATATAGAAACGGAGCTCGCATGCAATATCCTCAGACGCCAAAAACCTTGTTGGAAAAATTAACCGGGGGAGATGAAATCTCCTGGGAAGAGTTTGTTGCCAAATATTCGGAAATTATCGTTTCTCTCGGCCGTCTGAAGGGGTTGACCGATTCCGAATGCGAAGATCTGACTCAGGAGGTCATGTTCCGTTTCTTTCAAAACTCGAAAACGTTCGTCTTCGACCCTGCGATTGCCCGGTTCCGCACTTATTTCGGCAGAATCATTTACGGTAAGATCATTGATATCCTGCGTAGGCGTCCTCCGGTGAGCAAGCCCATCGAAGAGCTTCAGGAGGAACCCGCCAGCCAGGAAGCCGAGCCGGATGAACTTTTGAACGCCGTTCTGTTATGCGAATGGCGCAAATTAGTCTTACATGACGCCCTGGAACTCCTGCGAAGGGAGGTGGAGCCCGCCACCTTCTGCGCATTCGAGTTGTACGTGGTACAGGAGGAGCCGGTGGATCAAGTGGCATCCCAGCTGGGAATGAGCAAGAATCAGGTTTATATCGCCAGAACGCGCTGCGTGCAGAAGCTGAAGCGGATTATTGCCAAGATCAATGCCGATGATCCGGATTTGGAGTTGCCAAGCGATGGAATATAACCCCGGAGACGTGATCGGAGCTTACCGGTTGACCGGGCGATGCGGAAGCGGCTCGTTCGGCGAGGTTTTTCTTGCGGAAAATCTCTTCTCCGGGCAGACTGTCGCATTGAAGCTTCTTTCCGCCACCGAAAAGGATATGAAGCGGGAGCTGGACGGTTTGATCCGCTTCCGCTCCTGCCGCCATCCGAACCTGTTGCCGATTCTCCATATCGATAAAATCGCCGATCGCCTCTACTACACCATGTCCCTGGCCGATAATCTCACCCCGGAAGACGGTTATTTTGCTGACACGCTGGCGCACCGTTTGAGCCGGAGGGCTCCGCTGCCCTCTTCGGAAATCACGGCAATGACGTTGGAGTTGCTTGCCGGCACAAAAGAACTGCATCGTCAGAAGTTGCTTCACCGGGACGTCAAGCCGGATAATATTCTCTGGCTCGACCAAAGGGCTGTGCTGGCGGATATCGGGTTGGTAGGTGACGACTCCGACGCCTCCGCCAGTGGGACTCCCGGCTTTATGCCTGACGATGTATTGTCCGGTCAACGTGGGGCGACGGCAGCGGATGATCTTTATGCACTCGGGAAAGTCATTTATTGTGCGTTGACCGGCCTTGGCGTGGAAGAGTTTCCTCGTTTGCCACAAAAACTCGCTGATCCGACAGCCCGGCAACTGTTCCGGGCGGCTTGCGTGGTTTGCTCCAACCGGAATCCAATTAAAACGGTCGAAAATTTCCGAGGGATGCTGAATCAGCCAAACCGTTTTAGCGGCAGGCGGAGTTGGATATGGATTTCCGGAGGTGTTCTGTTGCTCGCGCTTTCGACAATCGCGTCATTTTTACTTATTTCTCGTTCCGAAAAACCTACGTCCACTGTAGTTCCTATCACCGTCGTTCCCGCATTGCAGATAGCGCCATCAGGCGAACCAGAATTGCCCAAACCGGAAATTCTAATCCCAGCTTTCCCCATTGCCAAGTCGAAAATTTCAACCACAACGCAACTCCCAGCCAAGACAACTCTCCTGCGGGAGACCAAAACTCAGCCCGAGCTACCGCCTTTGGCAGAACCGGAACCATCCCCTTACCCACCACCTCCACCGTCTATGGCGAAACCGGAACCGTCACCTTACCCAGCTCCACCGAATGAATTTCCCCAGTCGCCTGACAGCAAACGTTTATTGGAGATGCGTCCCTCCGATATCGATGCGCATAAAGAATTATCCTTACTGGAGGAAAAATATTTACATATTCAGCAGCGGTATACGCCTGAGCTGCAAGAAAAATGCCAAAAGCGTTCC
>JAVBSA010000376.1:0-3636 GCA_031556915.1 Victivallis sp. | reverse complement strand
ATTGGAGGTCCCTTGCCAACCTTGCGGCAAAATCGGGAACCAGACCGGGACGACTCTGCGACGGGATGCAGCTCACCCACCGGGGAGCCGGATCGGGAGACCATTCCCGCAACATTTCCACACAGGCTGTCACCAGCTCGTCCGCGAATCGATCGGTCCGGTATTTCCCATCTGCGACAAGCTGCCCCCAACCGGCGTCACGCCACAGGCTTAACGCCCGTCCTTCTTCGGCTTGAAGCGCCTCGGATATCTTGAACGCACCGAAAGGATAGTGGTGGAACATATCTTTGGCGGGCCACTGCTTTCTTGGCGGAAGCGGCTGATAATTTCGGCGAAGGAACCGGCCGGCCCGATTGGCCAGGCCGTCGTCATAGGTTTCAGTCAACAACAGATCCGGATTGCAATTCCGGCATTGGCCGCAAGCCGTCGGAGACGGATCATCCAGGGCGGCTTGCAGAAAGGCCATCAGGCAGCCGGAGTGCTCCATGTAATCACGCATCTGCCGCTGCTCCGCCCGCCTGATACCGGTGATTGCATCTACGTGTGCTTGATTGATCTGATAGGAAACCGCTGTCGAGGTGGCCTGCCACCTGGTTCCGATCTTTGTAATCGGGGATGGCGATTCCACGGTCAGGAATTTTATTGTCTTATCGATCTGGCTCTTGCGCAGATTCAAAACACGCTGCATTTCCGGGACAGAGAGCCCGTTTTCGGATTCATCCAGCGCCTTCAGAATTTCTGAAATATGCTGTTGAGGGGGAAATGCCTTCTGGATAAAGAAGTCGGTGATGCGGTCATCCTCTTCCCCGCAAAGCAGGATGCCATACGCTTCATCGACGGCACGGCCGGCCCGGCCGACCTGCTGGTAATAATGTACGACAGAGGCCGGACGTTGAAAATGGATCACGAACCCAAGATCGGGCTTATCAAAGCCCATGCCAAGAGCCACCGTTGCGACCAACACCTTGATCTCATTATTCAAGAGCTGCTGTTCCAACTTTTCCTTGATTCCGGCTGATTTGTCATCTTCCCGATCTGAAATATCCGCATGATAAGCCTGGGCATTGATGTCATTGATTTGAAGCCATTCCGTTAGCCGCTCGGCATCGCGCTGAGTCAGCGTATAGACGATTCCACTGCCGGGGAGTGTCGGGATGATCTGCGCCAGCCAGGCCATTCGGGCCGCCGGACTCGGCATGGGAATATTCTGGAGTTTCAGACTCTTGCGGACCAATGTGCCTCTTTGCAGAATAATATTCTCACCCAGCTGCGATTTAATATCGTCCACGACCCGGTTATTTGCCGTTGCCGTAGTTGCCAAAACCGGCACGCCGGCCGGAAAAGCTTGCAGCACACGGACAATCCGGCGGTAATCCGGCCTGAAATCGTGGCCCCAGTCAGAAATACAATGGGCCTCGTCGATAACAAACAATCCGCCGTTGGCGGCCATATTGGCCAGGATGTTCTGACGGAAGTTGTCATTGGCCAATCGCTCGGGTGAAATCAAAAGAATATCCACCCGATTCGAAGCCAATTCCGCGCCGATCTGCTCCCACTCTTCTCTGTTGCCGCTATTGATGGTGCATCCGGTTATACCGATTCTGCCCACGGCTTCGAGCTGATTTCGCATCAATGACAGCAGGGGAGAAATCAACAGGGTTGGCCCGGCGCCCCGTTCACGCAATAGTTTCGCCGCAAGGAAATAGACCATACTTTTCCCCCAGCCCGTACGCTGTACGACCAGAACGCGGTTCCCGTTCAACAGCTGTTCAATGCATTCCCATTGCCCGTCGCGAAAAGAGGCGTCCGGGTTATTCAAAGCCGATCTCAGATATTTTTCCGCTTGCTGTTTCATATTATGGCGCGATCGGTTCTTCCTGGTGGCGGATGCGGAATTCGGTCGGGCTCATGTTATAGACCCGTTGAAAGGCCTGATTGAGGTTCTTGCTGTTTTCAAAGCCGGATTCGACCGCGATTTCCGATACCTTCATCCGGGTGCGGAACAGCCGCTCCAGGGCGAAGCCGAGGCGGACGCGGTGGAGATAGGCAAGCGGCGTCAGCCCGGTTTCCTTGTGGAAAACGCGGCTCAGGTGGCTCGCGCTTACATCGCAGGCCGAAGCGACGGCGTCGATTCCGTTGCCGGAACGGAAATTTTCTTCGATGAATGCAATCGCTTTGTTGACCAGCGGCGAAAATTTGCCGCCCCCGTCGCCGTTGCCGCTGCTTTGTTCCAGAAGGAGCAAAAGTTCGGCAAGCAGCAATCCGGCACGGATCAATTCCGCTTCACCGCCGCGGTGGGCGTGCGCCTGAACCCGGCAGAGAATCGCCTGCGCTTCAGCGGTTTCGTCCGGAGCAAGGCGGATTTCACCTTGAAGCAACCGGCCGGAAAATCCGGGCAGTTCGAAGCGGCAGGTGATATTCTGGAACCGTTCGCCCGGCAGGGGGCCGAGAGCATGCAACTCGTTGGGATTGATCAGATAAAAACAATATTCATCCGGCCGGAATTCGCGCGGGCCGATCCGCACGAAACCGTTGCCGTAGGTGCAACAGGTGATCTGGTAGAGATCTTTGTGCAGATGCTCGTCGGTATTGCCGTCGTGATCGTCGTAATGGAGGCGGATGAAGGAAAGACGCGGGTGGCGTTCGCTCAAGTAGTCCAAAAGTCCGTTGCCGGATTCCTGTTTCCGGGGTGCGTTCATCAATTCCTCCTTACCTGTTCCAATATAGCCTGTTTCGGGAGAAATGCAATGGAAAAACGGAAGCGCCATTCAGCTTTTTTTCCAGAGCCAATTGCAATTGGCTCTCCAGTTCCGGTTGAACGCTTCGAGCGCGATGCGGAGTTCCGGCAGATGGGGTTCCCACTGCTTTTCGTACTCGAAGGTGACGGGGCCCGCGTAAGTTGCCGCCGCCAGCAGGGCGAGACACTCTTCGACCGGCACATCCCCCTCCCCCGGCAGGGTTGCAATGGTTTTCCCGCCGGAATCGCGGATGCTGTCTTTGAGGTGAACATCCACCACCAGGGGGCCGAGAAGGTTCCAGCTCTCCTGCAATGTTTCCCCGGCGAAACGCCAGGTGTGGTGCGCATCCCAGACGATCGGCAATTCTTCATTGAGCGCTTCCATCAGCTTCCGGCACCGGCGGGCCGAGGAGTAACCGTCGTGCGTTTCCAGCGCCGGACGCGCCTTGAGGCGGAGCGACCGGATCCAATCGAGATTTTCGCGGGCGGCGGCGAACTCATTTTCGCCCGGTTCCCGCGAAAAATCGAATCCGCCGAAGATCCGCAGGTAAGGAATATCGAACCGGTCGGCAAGACGGCCGAGCGCCTCGAAACCGTCACGGTCGTTTTCTTTGGAGGAAATTCCGAAGGAACTGCCGAGAACCAGGACCCGCTTTTGCGCGGTCAGCTGCCGCAGCACCTCCCCGTTTTCCGGCTTGGCGAGCTCCTTCGGCAAATCGAGCGAACCGCCGAGGGTGCGAAGCTCCAGATACGGAAAGCCGAATTCCTCCGCCAGTCTGAGCGCTTCCGGGAGCGTCGATTGCGGACAGCCCAGTGTGGAAAATCCCCATTTGAAATTCATCATGACATTACCTCAATTGTTGATTCCGCCGGCGAGTTTATGACTCGTCATCCGGGTA
>JAVBSA010000049.1:0-3629 GCA_031556915.1 Victivallis sp. | reverse complement strand
ATACCTTGTCGGCCTCCGTGCGGCGGGCGATCCGGCGCGGGCGGCTGCCGGAGCTGATGAGGCTCAACGTATGGAGCTCGGTTTACCGCGAGTTGAGCTATATGCCGCGCGAAGAAAACACCTGGCGAGCCCGGTTGGCTCACTTCTTCGGCCTCGGATATGACGTCAAGGTCAAGTGGAACTGCCCCGACCCGGTGCGGCTGATCGGCCGCAGCCGGGGGAATGTCGCGACGCTGGGGGGATTTTTGCCGCCGCAGCCGGAGATGCCGCTGAAACGCCCGATCACCTCGCTTGAGGAGTTCTATCATTACCTCAACAGCAACGTCAAGATCGGCCTGAAAGTGTTGATCGGTTTCCTCGCCGCCTTCCTGGCCTTCTATTACGGCGACTACGACTGGTGGTTCCTGACCTACTTCGGAGCCGTGATCTGGCTCGGCATCACCGGGGTGCGGAACGTGATCCAGTCGGTCGTTGCCGGCGGCGGGTTGCGAAGCTCCAAACTGCTGAAATGGAACGACTTCGTTTCCTGGCAGCGGGTGGCGGATTCGCTCCTTTACACCGGGCTCTCGGTGCCGATCCTGGACTATGTGGTGAAAACGCTCCTGCTGGCCAAGGGGCTCGGCTGGACGGCGGAATCGCACCCTTTGCCGGTCTTCTCGTGCATCGCTTTCGCCAACGGATTTTACATCATGGGGCACAACATCATCCGCGCCTTCCCGAAATCGGCGGTGTGGGGGAACTGGCTCCGGGCGCCGCTCTCGATTCCGCTGGCGCTGCTGTTCAACTTCATCCTCGCCGGGGCGCTGGCCGTGCTGGGCGTGCGCGGAACCGAAGTGATTTTGCAGCAGTGGGCGGCGATCCTCTCGAAACTGGCCTCCGACGTGATCGGCGGCATCATCGAGGCGCGGGCCGACCGCGAACGGAACATCGGCGCGCGGCTCGGCGACTTGCGCACCAAGCTACGGGAGCTCTTCGCGCTGACGGCGCGGCTGGAGCTGCTGCTGCCCGATTCCGACCTGCCGCAGCTGCTGCGCGGCAAACGGTCGATCCTGGGAGTATCCGAAATCAAACGCTACAACCTGGTGAAATTGTTCTACGTCAATGCCTTGGATATGATGTACATCTGGATGCGCCAGCCGCAGGCGGTGACCGCAATGCGGAAACTCACCGCCCGGATGAGTCCGGAGGAGCGCTTGCAATTCATCAAATCGCAAGACATCCTGAAGCGCGAGAAAAGCATCACGAAAATGTTCCTCGAGGGGCTTGCCGGCAAGCATTTTTCCCGCGCACTGGCCTTCTATCTCGCACATTACGACGATTACTTACGCGAAATCCAGCAGCTCGAAAAATCCAAATAGGGGAGGGCTCCCATGGGGAAGGAACGGTATTTTCTATGCGATCCGGAGAACGGGGAACAGGAATTCCTCCCATGGGAGCTGATGGAGCTCCTGGAACAGGGAAAGATCTCCGTGGACGCCCCGGTTCGGGAAAAGAATGAACCGGAGTTTCAGCCACTGAAGGAGCATCCCGACTTTGCCGCTTCCGTCTCTGCCAGCCAGCGGGCGAACTGGCGGGAACTGCTCGGGGAGAGAATAATGCTTTTCCTGCTTCCGGTGCTGGTGTTTCTCTTTGTTTTCTTCCTTCGCAAGCTGTGGTATTTACAGGGCTTCGCGGCATTGTTCTTATTTCCCTGGTTGGCAGGCGGTTGTAGAACGTCGAATGTTTTATCCCAAATACAGACCGCTGCGCCGTATTGGAACCTGATCGCAGGACCGCTGCTGATGGCTGGCAGGTGTTCCGGGGCGGAGCGTTTTTTCCGGTTTGCGGGCTGGGTCTCCTATGGATTGCTGATTGCTTCGTTCTGGTTCCTGAGCTTACTCTCCCCCGGCGCAGAATGGATCGTTTTGTCGATTCTGATGATGATGCTTTTGAGCGTCTGTGGGGTGTTCGGGTGTCGAATCCGGGCCGGGAGAAAGACAATGCGGCAGGTCCGTATCGCCGCCGGATTCGGCGAACGGCCGCGAATGACCTTCAATGTTAAAAATTGGATGGCGTATTGCGGATTTCTGATCGTTTTATGTGGAATCATTGTGCTCATTGCCGTCGGTGCGGACCGGTTTGTTTACTCCTTTTCCACGATTTTGCTTTTGAGCGCCTGCGGGTTGTGTTGCTACACGATATGCTCCGGGCGAAAGAAGATGTTGCAGGTCAGCGTTGCTGCCGTTCAATGGTGGGAGCTGGACCGTGTTTGCAGCCGGTGGCGCGTTATCCTATTGGCTCCGCTGATCTGGATTGTTTTGCCGATTGCGGTCTATCTTGCTGTCATATATGGGGTTGGCGTAATCCGGCTCCCGTTTGCCGAACGCGCGGTGACCACCGCGGGGCTGCCGCTCAAGACGCCGCCGCAAATCCCGGAATCCTCTTCGCCGGAACTATTGGTTTTTTACGAGCGGGTCGGGAAAATATCGTTTACGGATCCTCCGGAACAGCTGGGAGAGCTGACCCACTGGTGGTGGAACCGGTTCCGTCATGTCGATCCGCGTTACTGGGAAGCTCTCGAAGCGTATGTCGCCGCGAACCGTTCCGTTTTGGAGGAATTTCAAAAACTGTGTGCGGATTTGCCGGAGAACCCCATCGTCGGCCGAAAGGAACGGAATACTGAAACACCCATAAAACAGGCACGGGAACTCATGGATGGCGATCTTCTGTTGCGGGAGCACCGCGGCGAATTCCCGACGCCGGAGGAGTTGGCTCTCCGGGAAAAGCTCTCCCGTTCCGGCTGGTATTTTTATGTCGACCGGATGCGTTACCTGCCGGTTATGCCGGAGCCATATCTGCGTTCCCGGATTCTTTTTTTGGAGGCCGAAGAGCAGGTTGCCGCGGAAGAAGCGGTGAAAGAGTGCTGGCGGTTCTACGCGGATGGTGAACGGGGCCATGAATTACCGCTTCAATATTTGATGATGGAGTGGAAATTGGATTTTCTCTGGGAACCGTTGTGGAAGGCGAAGTCCTATTATATGGGCCTCGACGAGTATCCGCTGACGCAACGCGAATATTATCAGGTGAAAGAGGAATGGAAACGGAAATTGCGTTGGAGGGATCCGAGGAATATACCGCTTTCACTCTCCATCCGGCTTGCCTGTCTCCGGATCGAGCAATGCTGCACGGCGTTGGAACTTTACCGCCGGAAGCACGGGGACTACCCGGATACGCTCAACCGGCTCGCGCCGGAGTTCCTGGCGGAGATTCCGCTGGATCCTTTCAGCGGCGAAGCACTCCGTTACTCCAAAAGAGAAGTCTGGGAAGAGGTGTGTGATATCGGGTGGAATTTGGGATGGACCGAGCTGGGTTACGATGTCGAAATTCCGAAATCGGCATATGGGAGCCGCAAGTCATATGGCAGGGTTTCCCTGCCGGGCGCATGCGTCCACAGCGTCGGCAGGAATGGCCGTGACGACAGTAGTCCGGAGAAATATGACCGCGAGGATGATATCGCAATCGCCATCACGCCGTTCGTCTCGCTTTTGCAGAAAGAATAGGGAAAGGGACAAGTCGGACTTTCTTCTTACTCTTTTGATTTCTCCGGAACGTCAATGTTCCGTTGTTGAGATCCCGCGGTTTTCTTTTCG
>JAVBSA010000272.1:0-5872 GCA_031556915.1 Victivallis sp. | reverse complement strand
GGCAGAGCGGCGATCCGGCGGCAGAGCTCCAGGAACAGCAATTCGCTTTTGTTTTTCTTTTCCATAAATATGGGTGAACCTTATTCTTGTATCAAACAATGATACAGGGTGGAGAAATAAAAAATCGATTCTTCTTGTATCAATTTCTGATACACGTTAATATTATAGCAAATTTCCGATGCGATGTCAAGAGCGGTTTGCGATAAAATGTTAAAATTGCATTAGGATTCGCCGCCGTCCCTGGAAAATTCCGTAACCGGCGGCTAAAGTGCAATAACAAGAAAGGGGGGAGCCGGGTGGAAGTTTTATTGGATGCTCTCAAAGTTGTAGTGATCGGAATGGCTTCCGTGATTGCTTTTCTGTTTGCGGTGGTTCTGGCGATTCAGTTGAACTATCTCCTGACCAAACCGTTTGTCCATCTGGTGGACGACGACCGGAAACAGAAGGCGAAAGCAGTGACTCAAAAGACGCAGCCCGGCGACGAGGAGACGCTGCGCATCGTCGCCGCCGCCGTCGCGGCAATCCATCAGGAACGGAAATCCTGATTTTCCCGTTTTGCCTTGAAAACAGCTGATTGTGTGGTATTGTTAGGTTATGGAAGGAAATACCCCGCAATGAAGCTGAAGCAGTTCTTCCGTTATCAGGAATTCAAATGGGTCTATTGGCTCGCGGCAGTCTTTGTCCTGGCGGGTTTATGGCGTATTCTCTGGAATAGCGGCGTCACGGTTTCCTGGTGGCAGAGATTTTACGGAACCCTCGACGATGCCGTTTTTTTTCGTTGGGAGGAATTCCTTGCATTGAATTCACACCGCAACACGTTCATTGCGGGGGCCGGGTTCACGCTCACATTTGTTCTGGGGCTATTGCTGGAACTTTCGGGCAGATTATCGAAGCGGGCAAATTGGTGCATCCTTGTGATTGCGGTCATGGCCGCATTCATGCATCTGCCCTGTTTGTGCCGCGGCCGCGAAGCCACGCAGCGGATCTTTTGCCAGTCCCGGTTGAAGGGGCTCGGCGTGGCGCTGACCGCCTATGCCGGGACCTACGGCGAATTTCCATGCGATCTGCAGGTGACGATGCCGGACGGCGCTCCTCTGGCGGAGTCCGACCACTATTTTGATTTGAAGAAAATGATCTATCATGGAGCGGGCAAAAAGCCGTCGGACGGAACCTTCCTGCTGGTGGAAGATCCGTTCCGCAATCATGCCGGAGACCTCCGGCACCGGTTGAACTCAAAAGGCACGGTGTCCGCCGCCCACGATTGGAAAGCGAACAGCCCATGAACAAGCTCAGCCGGAAAGAATTCATTGTGACGCGCAACGTCGATCTTTATCCGTGGCGGGTTACCTTCGGCGTGGTCGGGAAACTTCTGCTGTTTGCCGCGTTGCTGTGGGTTTTCCCGATTGAAGAATACGGCGTCGCCAGGGGGAACGGAAAGTTCTATCTGCTGGGAATGGCGGCTTGCGCGTTCTGGATCGGCTGGGGGCTGATCCGGAAACGGTCTCCGGCCTCATTCGACCGCTGCCCCAACTGCGAAAAAAAGATATTCATCCACCTGGGACCGGTGAGTCCCGCTCAGAAGGGCGCCGGTATTTTGAATATCTCTTTGCTGCCGCAGGGAACCGTTGCCTATCAGGATGGAATCTGTCCGCATTGCAGACAGTGCGTATGGAGCGAGGAGCCGGAACACGATTCAGCCGTGCCGCTGTTTACCGCCCGGCAACTGAATGACTCCGTGACCGCGTCGCTGCGAACGATTTTTCTCTCCGTTTTCCTTTTGCTGTTATTCAGCGCCATTCTTTCCTGCCTGGTATGGGGAAGTGTGAAACTCTTCCTGCTGGCCGGTGTTTCGCATGGCGCCGGAATTGTTTTTGTAGCGGCGTTGGCGCTTTTGTCGATCCGTTGTTTCTGGGGAGTCATCACCCCCTGTTTCCAACTGCTGAGCTGCCCCGCCTGCGGGGCAAAGCTGTTCGATACCGATATGGAACGGAGAACAGGCCGTTGCCACTGCTGCGGCGAGCGCATCGCGGAGACCGAGTGAACCGATTGGCTCTGATGCACGCCGGAATAAACGCAATTTTACGCCAGTACCGGTTCCGTTTTCTTTTTCGGCCGGCCGCCCTTGGAACCGTTCAGCCGCGCCGCCGCCGCTTTCTTTGCCGACTTGACATGCGACGCCCGTTTCGCGTTTTCGCGGACCGCGATCTGTTTGCGGAGTTTTTCGCGAACCGCGAGCCATTTCTCGACGGGTGCCGGTTCGCCCTCTTTCCCGGGGTGGCGCAGGAGATCGAGTTCCAGGTCGATCATCGCCTCCGGCCAATCCAGTGCGAAACCGTCGCAGACGACATGATCCAGTTCGGCAATTGTGCAATAGCGAAAATAGCCGTACCGGTCGAACGGCAGCTCGAATCGTTCCCCGGTTCCCAGCTCCACCGTCAGGGAATCATGGCTCAAGGCCGCCAGTTTTGCTTCAATGCAGCTCATTCCAGAACTCCTCTATTTTCTTTTTATTGTCAACCGCATATTCCGTAAGACGCTTCCGGTCGGCGCTGGAGAGTTTGCCGTGGCCTTCCACTTCAAATGTGCCGTCCAGATGAAACCGGACGCTTACTCCGGCTTTTTTTGCGTGAAAATGGATCGGCATGTGATCGTTCAAGTAGATCGTAATCGCCCACCCGTTCACGTTATCAAAAACCGGCATTCGCAATTCCTTTGGAGTATATGATATCATTATAACCTATCACGATAGGTTATTCAAGTCTGAACACACAAAAAATCGCGCATTTTTTATCCCGAATTTTTCCGGAAAAACGGTTGAGAAAACAGTCATCCGGTGGTATAATACCAAGATGATATTTTACCCACTTTTTTCAGGAGTTTCCCCATGGCGGCCGATTTTGTACATCTGCATCTGCATACCCACTACAGCATGCTCGACGGGGCGTGCACCCCGAAAGGACTGATCAAACTCGCCAAGGAGATGGAGATGCCCGCCATGGCGATCACCGACCACGGCTACGTCGGCGGCGCCGAGGAGTTCCACCGCATGCTCTCCGAAGTCGGGATCAATCCCGTCGTCGGCTGCGAGGCCTATATCGCCCCCGGTTCCCGGCTTGACAAGAACCCGGCTCTCGAAAACAACCGCGGCGGATTCCACCTCGGGTTGCTCTGCGAGAACGAGACCGGCTACCTCAACTTATGCAAGCTCATCACCGACGCCAACCGCAACGGATTTTACTCCAAGCCCCGCATCGACAAGGAGATCCTGATGGCGCACCATGAGGGGCTCATCTGCACTTCGGCCTGTATCGGCGGCGAAATTCAGCAATATTTTCTCGCCGGGAAACCGGACCGGGCGGAGAAAGCCCTCAAAGAATATCTCGACATCTTCGGGCGCGAAAATTTCCTCATCGAAATCATGGACCACTTCATGGAGGAAGAACGGCAGTGCAATAAATTTCTGCTCGAACTCGCCAGAAAGAACGAGCTCAAAGTCATCGCCACCAACGACGTCCACTATATGCGCAAAGAGGACGCCGAGGCGCACGAAATCATGCTTTGCATACCGACCGGCGCCAAGCTCGACGATCCCAAGCGTTTTCCCTTCGCCTGCCCCCATTTTTACTTCAAAAGCCCGGATGAAATGAAGCAGCTTTTCCGCGAAGTCCCCGAAGCGGTCACGAATACCGTCGGCGTCGCCGAGCGCTGCTCCATGAAGTTCCATTATGTGCCCGAGGTCAACCATTACCCCGTGTACCAGCTCTCCGACGGGACCGTGCCGGGCAAGGAGTTCCTGCGCGACATCTGTCTCGACGCCATGCCGAGCCATTACAATTTCGACGCCCGCGCAACGGAGCTGACCGACGAGCAGAAGGAAATCATCAAACGGATGGATTTCGAGCTCGGCATCATCGAGGGTTCCGGCTTCATCTCCTACTTTCTGGTGGTTTCGGACTTCATCCGCCACGCGCGCAACGAAGGCGTTCCGGTCGGCCCCGGCCGCGGTTCCGGCGCGGGAAGTTTGGTTGCCTACCTCACCGGGATCACCAACATCGACCCCTTGAAATACAATCTGCTGTTCGAACGTTTCCTGAACCCGGAACGCGTCAGCCCCCCCGACTTCGACATCGACTTCTGCGAAAAGCGCCGCGCCGAGGTCATCGATTACGTCCGCGAAAAGTACGGCCAGGACAGTGTTGCCCAGATCTGCACCTACGGCCAGCTCAAGGCCAAAGCGGTGGTCAAAGACGTGGCGCGGGTGCTGGGGCACGACTTCGAGTTCGGCAACCGCCTCACCAAAATGATTCCGGAAGACCTGAAGTTCACCCTCGGCAAAGCCCTCGCCCCCTGGAAGCCGCCCGAAGACGACCCCAATGCCAAGGAGCCCGAACCGATCAGGGACATCAAAGCGCTCATCGAAAGCGATCCCGCCGTCGCCAAGGTCTTCAAGTTCGCCCTGGTGCTCGAAGGGCTGAACCGCCAGCTCGGCATCCACGCCGCCGGCGTCATCATCGGCGACCAGCGGCTCGACAACCTGGTGCCGCTCGCCCGGAGCGCCCAGGGCGGCATGGTGGTGCAATACACCGCCGGCCCCTGCGAAAGCCAGGGATTGCTCAAAATGGACTTCCTCGGGCTGCGGACGCTCACCATCATCCGCAACGAGCTCGATATGATCACAGAAAACCAGGGCGTCGACATCGACATCGACCGGATTCCGCTCGACGACCCCGCCACCTACGAGATGCTTCAGCGCGGCGACACCATCGCGGTGTTCCAGTTGGAATCCGGCGGCATGCAGAACCTCTGCCGCTCCTTCGGCGTGGAGACGATCGAACACATCATCGCGCTCCTGGCCATCTACCGGCCCGGCCCGATGCAATTCATTCCCGACTTCATCGGCCGCAAAAAAGGGTATCAGGAGATTATTTACGACCACCCCAAAATGGAGTCGCTCCTCAAAGAAACCTACGGAATCATGCTCTATCAGGAGCAGATCATGCAAGTCGTCCAGGTCCTGGCCGGATTTTCCCTCGGCGGCGCGGATATCCTGCGCCGGGCCATCGGCAAAAAGAAGGTCGACGTCCTCGCCCAGCAGCGCGAGAAGTTCGTGATCGGCTGCAAGGCGACCAACGACATCTCCGAAGCCCTCGCCGACCAGATCTGGGAGAAAATCAAAACCTTCGCCGGATACGGCTTCAATAAATCGCACTCGGCCGCTTACGCCTTCGTCTCCTACCAGACCGCCTATCTCAAGGCCAATTACCCGGTGGAATTCATGGCGGCGGTGCTGACCAGCGAACTCGAATCCGCCGATAAAATCGCCTTTTTGATCAACGCCTGCAAAGAGATGGGCATCAAAGTGCTGCCGCCGGACGTCAATTCCTCCGGCATCAGCTTCTCCGTCGACAACGGCTGCATCCGCTTCGGGCTCGGCGCGATCAAGGGCGTCGGCGAAGTGGCGGCGTCCAAAATCATCCGGAGCCGCAAGGAAGAGGGCAAATTCGCCTCCTTCCTCGATTTCTGCGAACGCTGCGGCAGCGACGTCAACTCGCGCATGCTCGAACACCTGACCCGCGCGGGCGCGTTCGACGGCCTCGGGCTGCGCCGCAGCCAGATTCTCGCCATCGCCGAGCCCATGGTCAGCTTCGCCGCCGGGCGCGCCAAAGACAAAGCCATCGGCCAGGGGTCGCTCTTCGACGTCCTCGACCCGGACGAACCGGGCAATGAGGCCTGTTCGATTCCGATTCCGGACATCCCGGAATTCGACCAGGAAGAGATCCTCAAGAGTGAAAAAGAACTGCTCGGTTTCTACGTCACCGGCCACCCGCTCGATCCCTACGCGAAACTGGTCCGCGCCTATTCCAGCCGCGCT
>JAVBSA010000239.1:0-9489 GCA_031556915.1 Victivallis sp. | reverse complement strand
GAAACTGGACCGGCACTATTGCGGCGACCTCGGCTACATGACCCATCACAATGCGGTGCCGAAACCGGCGTTCAACGCCCTTGTGCTGCTGAACCGACTCGAAGGCAAACGCCTGCCGCTCAAAGTCGCAAGCGAACCCTTCGACGGCTGGGCCGCCGCCGACGACGACGGTACGGTGCGGATCGTGGCGACAACCTTCAGCGAGGAAGAACTCGGGGAAACGCGCACGGTTCCGGTCACATTCGAGGTCGATTGGAGCGGCCGCGCCGAAAGACTCGAAGTTGCCGAAGTTGTTTTCATCGATTCGAAGCGGAGCAACAGCCATGCGGCGTTCCTCGCCGCCGGGCAGCCCGGGTTCCAACAGAATCCCGATACGGAACCGTACCGGGAAGCGGCGAAAATGACGCCGGAACCCTTGAACGGCTACCGGTTCGAAAACGGGAAGCTTATCATTTCACTGCCGATGGAACTCAACAGCGTTGCCGCAATCACCGTAAAATGAAATTCGAAAATAACCCTTACCGTGCCGCCTGGCGGTTCATCCGCTATGACGACTATGAAATCTTCGAGGCCGATGACGCTCATTTCGACCGGCAGGCGCGCGAGATCGCCGAGGCGGGCTTCACTCATGTGATGACCTTCAGCAACACCCACTTCCGCTGGAGCTTCCGCCGCGATTTCGACCGCCTGACCGGAGTGCTGCGCCGCCAGGCGGCCGCCTGTCACCGTTACGGTTTGCGCATCGTCGAACACCATTCGGCAAATTTGAGCTGGAACTATGAGACTCCGGCTCAGAAACGCAAGGCGCTCCGTCACGCCGATCCGGCTTTCTGGCCGCATTTCGAGGAGGATATGTCGCTGGATTCCACCTGGCGCGGCGTCCGCTTCGGCGACCTTCTCCAGGTTTCCGGCGACACCGGAAGACCGTTCATCAGCTTCATGAATTCCTATATCATGTGCCACAACAACCCGGAATACCGGCGGCTCTATTTCGACTATCTCGATACCTTGTACGACACCGGCATCGACGGAATCATGACCGACGACATCCAGTTCGTCAGCGCCATGCACGACGCCGGGCCGGACAATGTGCCGTACTTCGATATGGATTCCTGTACCTGTCCGGCCTGCCGCGAAAAATTCCGCCGCCTGACCGGATACGAACTGCCGCCGCCCGGCGAACCGTGGCGCGAATTCATGCGCGATCGTTATACGCCGCGTTTCCTGGCCTGGAAGGAGTTCCGGTATCAGAGCTGTCTCGACTTCTGCCGCGAAGTGGTCGCGCGTTACGAACAACGGGGGCTCAAAATGCTCCGGCCAAACTATTGCGCCACCAGTGTGGCGTGGGTGAGCCCCTGGGCGTTCGCCTTCGACGAGCTCCCGGCGCTCGATTGGGCGTTTACGGAACACTGCTGCGGAATCATCCGCTATTCGTGGCCGGAATATCTCTTTGAAAGCGTCCACACCAACATGGTGGCGCGGCAGCGGCGGATTCCGGCCCTGGCGCTCTACTACCCGGAACGGGCCGACGCCCAGCGCCTGGGCTGGGGACTCTCGCTCTGGGCCGGCCAGCGCTTCTTCGGCGACCCGGCCCGGCAGGAGCTCTTCGCCGGTCAACGTCATTTTCACTTGTTCGAGGAGGAGCATTTCGATGCGTTGTTCGATCTGGCGGAACACGCCGAGCTGGCGTTTTACGACAGCCGCCCCGCCCGCGAGCTCGATCCGGAATACAATGAGACGGTCCGCCACCGTTTCAACGGCTGGGCGCAGGCGTGCATCCGCAACAACGTCCCATGGATGATGGTGTCGGAAAATCACCCGGAGGAATTCCGCCGCTGCCGTGCGATCGTCGTGCCTGGAACCCGGTTCCTCTCCGGCGCGGCGATCGCGGCTCTGGCGGAGTATGCCCGGAACGGCGGCACGCTGGTCTGGTGCGACGATGCCGGAAGTTTCGACCCCGCCGCCGCCCGGAACCGCGTGCCGGAGCTGCCGGACGGGGTGATCCGGGTCGGCAAAGACGAACTTCTCTGCCGTTACACCAAACGCTGCCGGGTGGCGACCCCGGACAGTCGCGACGCCTTCGACTGTTCCGAACCGACCCGCTGGCGTGAGCTTGACGGGGCTGAATTGGAGGCGCAGCGCCGGGTGGCGGACTTTCTCGCCTCGCTGCTGCCGGGAAACGATTCTCCGATCCGGTTGGAACCGTTCCGGCGTGATCTGCTCGTTTCCGGTTTTTACTCGGTGCACAAAAGCCTTTACACGCTTCGATTGGTCAATCTCTCCGGAACGCAGCAGGGGGAGGCGCAAGGCGGCTACGGCGCGTTCGACCCGGTTCCGTTCCCGCCGATCGACGCGCCGCTTCGAATCCGGGTGCGGAAACCGACGGAGTTCGCCGGACCGCTCACGCAGGGAGAATTATTCTCGCCCGACAGCGGGGCGCTTCGGCTCGAAGTGAAGGATTCAGGGGCAGAGTTCGAAGTGACGGTTCCAGCCGGATCCTTCCGCGAAGCGGCTCTCCTGGTCATTACTGCGACTCAATGAGTGGAAATACCCCGACCCTTTGTGGCGCTTGACGGTGACTCATATGCAAAGCCCCAGCCGCAGTCGGCATTTTCCACGGACAAACACTGACGTGCACGGACAAAAAGGCCCGGTGTACACATGCCAAGCGTTTGGGTAGCATGCGTTAAGCTCATGTTCGTGTTCGTCGGTGTTCGTCGGTGTCTGTCCGTGTTTGTCCGTGAAAAACAACGAAATACGGTAGGCGTCATGCATACGTGTCAGTATAAAGCATTGTATAAAGGTCAGTTTTATTTTATTTAAAAATGAGCATAAACTATATCATGCATTAAAATAATTAGAAAAAAACAACATTTGTTCTTGCTTTTTTGCCTGCTTTGGGGTATTCTTATAGCAAACAAAGGTATCCTATGGCGAGAAACAGTGTTTTTGTCCGCTTGGTCGGGGAGATGGAGAAACGGATCGGTTCGATGGCGCTCGGCGCGGCTTTGCCGCCGGAGCAACTGTTGGCGGATGAGTTCGGCGTCTGCAAGCTGACGCTGCGGCGCGCGCTGGCCGAGCTGGCGGCGAACGGGCTGATCGTCAAGAAAAACGGCGTCGGCAGCATCGTCGCCGGGAGCGTGCGGGTGATTCCGCGCGAATTGGTTTTTCTCTGCCACGACGTGGGGTTCTTCCACGAGGCGATTGCCCGTTTCAGCCTCGGCGCCATCGCCCGGAACTATCTTGCTTCCATTGTTCCGCTTTGCGGGGACGCCGCCGCGCGGGAGCGGATCATCTCCACCGCGATTGCCGGAAAGCCCGCCGGAATCGTACTTTACGCCGATCCGGCGGGGGAGCCCGGGGCGCGGAAGTTGGAGGAATCGAACATTCCTCTGCTCCACCTGGTGCGGCTCCCGGAAAATACGCCCGGTTCTCTTTTGACCTTCGAATCCGGCGATGGGATCTGTGCCGTCATCCGCCGTTTCTACGATGAGGGATGCCGCAAGTTCGCCTTGTACGGCGACAGCGACGTCAACCCGGCCGCCGCGGCCGAGCGTCTCCGGGGCTTTCACGAAGGGATGAGGCGGATGCGCCTCCTGGTGCGCGAAGACTATCAAAGCATGACGCCGGAGCGCCGGGCCTCCTTTGTGGAACTCTTCCGCGACCCCGTCCGGCGGCCGGACGCCGTGGTCTGCCTCAACGACGTCTGCGCCGGGAACCTCTACCGGATGCTCGTCCGGGCCGGAATCGACACGGACAACCTTAAAATTTCCGGCTTCGACTGTTCGCCGGTGACCGCGTTCCTGCCGTTCCCGCTCCTGACCGTTTCGCCGCCCCTCGAAGAGATGGGGGAGGCGGCCGCTGAAATGCTGATCCGGCAGGTCGAAAACCCCGCTTTCGGGTTTTCGACCCGGAAACTTGCCCTGCAAGTGGTGGAAATCGATAACCGATAGGTGGAGTGATGGAAAATTCAAGTTCGAAGAAGTGGCTGAAGCCCGGTACCCGGCAGTGTCTGATCCGGCGGGGGCTGGTCAAAAGCATGGGGTACACCGACGCCGACCTCGAGCGGCCCATCGTCGGAATCATCAACACCTGGGCCGAGACCAATCCGGGCCATTTTCATTTTCGCCAGCTGGCCGAAGCGGTCAAGCGCGGCGTCTGGGCGGCCGGAGGTTTTCCGCTGGAAGTCAACACCTTATCGATCTGCGAAGTGTTTTTCGACATTTCCAGCCTCATCTACCGCAATCTGCTCGCCATGACCACCGAGGAGCTGATCGCCCGGCACCCCTTCGACGGGGTGGTTCTGCTCGGTTCCTGCGACAAAAGCGTTCCGGCGCAGCTGATGGCGGCGGTGTCGGCCAATAAGCCGATGATCTTTCTCCCCGGCGGGCCGATGATGCCGGGCGTCTACAAGGGCGAGACGCTCGCCTGCGGGACCGACAGCTTCAAGCTCTGGACGCGTCACCTGGCGGGGGAAATCAGCGAGTGCGAGCTTCAGAGCCTCGAGGGCTGCCTCTACGGCAGCGTCGGAGCCTGCCCGATCATGGGCACCGCCAACAGCATGCAGGCCGCGACCGAGTCGCTGGGGCTGGCGCTGCCCGGTTCCGCCGCGTCCCCGGCGGTTTCCGCCGAAAAGATGCGGTTCGCCGAAGAGAGCGGCCGCCAGATCATGACGCTCATCGAAAAGAACATCCGGGTCCGGGACATCCTGACGCGCGAGGCGCTTGAGAACAGCATCACCGTCCTGATGGCTTCCGGCGGCTCGACCAATCTCATCATTCACCTGACCGCGATCGCGCGGCGGGCCGGAATCCAACTGCCGCTCGACCTTTTTCAGAAGATCAGCGAGCGCACGCCGCTTCTCGTCAACATCAAGCCCGCGGGAACGGGAACGGTCGGGGTGGAATTCCACCGCGCGGGGGGTGTGCCGGCGCTGATGAAAGAGCTGGAAGTGTTGCTCCATACCGGAGTGCTCACCGTGACCGGCAAGACGCTCAAAGAAAACCTCGCGTCACAGGATAAGTCGTTTGACCGCAATACGATCGTTCCATTCGACCGGCCGCTTTCCGCCGCCGGCGGCATCGCGACCTTGCACGGCAACCTTGCTCCGCGGGGCGCGGTGATCAAGCGTTCGGCGGCTTCGATCCTGAAATTCTGGGGCGAGGCGCGGGTCTTCGACACGCTGGCGGCGGCGGAAGCGTATCTGCTGGATGAAAACTCCGACATGGACGAAAACAAGGCGGTCGTCCTGCGCGGCTACGGCCCCAAGGGAGCGCCCGGAATGCCCGAGTTCGGCAATTATATGCCGATTCCGCCGAAGCTTTACAAGCGTGGACTCAAAGTTTACGTGCGCATCACCGACGCCCGCATGTCGGGCGGCGCGTTCGGCACGGTAGTATTGCACGTGTGTCCCGAGGCCTGCGACGGCGGCCCGCTGGGAGCCGTCCGCAACGGCGACATCATCGAAATGGACGTCGCATATGGAATCCTGAAGGTGGAGCTGTCGCCGGAAGTGATCGCGGACCGGCTGAAAGAGTGCAAATTCGAGTCCAAAGAGAAGTTCGAGCGCGGGTTCGTGCGCCATTACATCGACAACGTTCTGCAAGCCGACGAAGGCTGCGACTTCGCCTATTTGCAATAATGTAAAAGGACCACGAAATACACGAAATACACGAAAAGGGGAAGCTTTTATTGAATTTTTTTCGTGTATTTCGTGTATTTCGTGGTCAAAATTTGAATAGAAGGAAAGCAATATTTATGGAAATCAAAGGAATCTGCCCGATCGCCCCCGCCGTGTTCGATGACCGCGGCGAGATCGATTTCGAAAGCTACGAAAACGCCTGCCGGAACATGATCCGCCTGGGCGCACAGGCGCTGACGCTGTTCGGAATCGCGGGCGAGTATTACAAGCTGGATTATGAAGAAGAGTTGAAACTCATCGAAAGCACGATCCGCGTCTGTCATGAGAATCAAATTCCCGCGATTGTGTCGAATACGCGCCACTCCACCGAAAGCGCGGTGAAATGGGCGCGGCATATCGAGAACTCCGGCGCGGACTGTATGATGGTGCTGCCGCCGTTCTTCCTGAAACCGGGCGGCGCGGCGCTGTTCGCCCACATCGATGCGGTCTGTTCGAGCGTGTCGATTCCGGTCATGTTCCAATATGCGCCGGAGCAGACGGGTGTGGCGATTGCGCCGGAGATTCTGGCGAACCTGGCGGAGAAACACGGCAATCTCATGCATTTCAAGATCGAGTGCAAACCGCCGGGGGCCTATATCTCCAAGTTGAAGACTCTGCTGCCGCCGGACCGCCGGATCTTCGTCGGCAACGCCGGGTTCCAGATGATCGAGGGCTTCCAACGCGGCGCATGCGGCGTCATGCCCGGCCCCTCGATGCCCGACGTCTACCGGAAAATCTGGGACGCCATGCTGGCCGGCGATTTCGCAACGGCGCAGAAGACGCATGACAAGTTGAACGCGCTGTTGAATCACATCCGCCAGAATGTGGAGATGATCATTCACTTCGAAAAGGAGATCCTGAAACGGCGCGGGTTTGTGAAAAGCGCCCGCTGCCGCCGGCCGGGATTCGTGAGCGATCCGGTGACCGACGCCCTGTTTGAAGAGCTTTATGCGATGATTCAAAAGGAATTCAAATGATGCTGTGTCTGGAAAATGAAGCGCTGGCAGTCCGGCTGAATCAGCAGAATTCGCTTTCCGTGCGCCTGAAGGCGGAGGGGGTGGAGCTGGAGCAATGCGTTTCGGAATACACTCTCTCCAACGCGTCGCTCAAAGAGGGCGCGCTTACCTTCGATATCGATACGGTGCGTGTTTCGCTGACGTTGCCGGAGGAGGGGGGAATTTCCCTGCGTCTCGACGCCGGCGGCGATATGCCCCGGGATTTCGCCTGGCCGCCCGCGTGGAAGATGCGGGCGGGGGATACCGGAATCTATCCGCTGGGAACTGGTTTTGCGGCGCCCGCGGCGGATCTCGCTTTTCCGGTTCCGGAGAAAATGGCTTTTTATGCCGGAATGAGCGCCTCCATGTGCCTGTTCGGATTCCTGCGCGGAGAGCTCTGCGTGCTGACCGGGGTCGAATGCGGTTCCGACGCCGAATTGCACAACCCGGTATCGGGCGGGCTCCGGCACAGCCGGGTCGTCTGGAAAAGCGAGAAGGGGAAATGGGGATATCCCCGCGTGATCCGCTATTTCTTCGCCGGCGGACTTTCCGCCGGAGCACAGCAATACCGCGCATGGCGCGAGAAGCTCGGGCAGGTCGTGACTCTGGAACAGAAGATGAAGCATACGCCGGAGTTGGCAAAACTGATCGGCGCGGCGAATCTCTGGCTCTGGGACGACAACAACATGAACCGCCTCTACGCCCACCCGGAGGAGCCGGAAAAGACGCCGCGCGATGTTCGCCGGATCGCCGATGAATTGGAAAAACTGGGAATGGACCGCGTCCTCTGGAACTCGTTCGAGGGGGAGACTCCGGAAGATTGCGCTTATCTCAAAAGCAAGGGCTTCCTGGTCGGCAAGTATGATATTTACCGCGACGTCCTGCCGAAAACGAGCATCGACAAGATCATTCCGTACCGTGTCAAGCGGAGCGTCAACACGAAATACTGGCCGGAGATCGTCCGGATCGAACGCGACGGAGAGTACGGCAAGGCATGGCAGCTGCATGGGTTGGACGGCAAACTGCATCATCAGCACGCCGTCTGCGATATCGCCGCCTTGAAGCTGACGATGGAACATGTTCCGCCGGATGTGGAGCGCGTCGGTTACACCTCGCGCCTCATCGACGTGCAGGCCGGAACGTACCTTCAGGAGTGTTATCATTTGATGCACCCCGCGACCCGCTCCGATTCGGCTCGCTATATCAATACCCAGCTCCGTTTCCTGGCGGACATCGGGCTCGTCTGCGGCGTCGAAGTGGGCAGCGAGGCGACCGCCGGATCGTTCCATTATTCCGAAGGCATGATGAGTCCGGTCGAATTCCGGGCCGAGGACGCCGGGCGGCGCATGACAACTCAATATCGCGGGGACGGGATTCCGCCGCAGATCACCCGGTACATGCTCAATCCGCGGTACCGGATTCCGCTGTGGGAGCTGGTCTATCATGATTGCGTCGTCAGTTACTGGTATTGGGGCGACAGCTCGAACAGCTGCCCGGAGCTGATGCCGCTGCGCGATCTTTTCAACGCGCTGTACGGCGAGCCGCCGTTATACAGCCTGACGGCGACCCAGTGGGAGGAGATGAAAGAGGAGATTGCGGCTTCTTACCGCCGGGCGGCTCCGGCGGCGCGGGCGACGGGGCTTTCGAGAATGGTGTCGTTCGAGTATCTCACCGGGGACCGCCTGGTTCAGCGAACCGGGTTTGCCAACGGAGCAACCGTGACGGCAAACTTCTCGGATCGCGATTTCGTTCTGGAAGACGGTTCCGTTCTGCCGGGCGCACAGGCGGTGCTGTCATGAGCAATCTTCGCGGAAAACGGGCGCTGATCACGGGCGCGGCCAAAGGAATCGGCGCCGGCATTGCCGAAGCGCTGGCGGAAGCCGGAGCCGATCTTTTACTTCATTTCCGCAGCGACATCGCCGAGGCGGAGCACCTGGCGGAACGGTTGCGGAAACACGGCGGACAAGTTTTTCTCTGCCGCGCCGACCTGAGTACCGAAGAGGGGGTGGCCGCGCTGTTTGCGGAGGTGGAGCGCGTCTTCGGCACGCTCGATATCGCGGTCAACAACGCAGGCTGGGATCCCGGCGCGGTTCCTCTGGAAACGATCGATTTCGCGTTGTACCATAAGCTCACCGACATGAATATCCGGGGCACTTTGTTCTGCTGTTTGAACGAAATCCGGCTGATGACACGGGGCGGCAGCATCATTAATATCGGTTCGGTGCAGATGGAGACTTCGGTGCCGGGGCGCACGCTGTATGCGATGAGCAAGGGGGCGATCCACTCGCTGACCGGGCAATTGGCGCTGGAAGCGGGCCCGCTTGGAATCCGGGTGAACAACATTGCTCCCGGCTATATCGAAGTCGAACGGATGAGCGCCGCGCCCGGTTTCGACCGTGACGCGATCGCGTCGGGGATTCCGGTGCGTCGCCTCGGCGTTCCGCGCGACATCGGCGAGATGGCGGTATACCTTGCGGGCGAGGGGGCATCGTTCCTGACCGGTCAGACCCTGATCGTGGATGGCGGCGTCTCGCGCAAGCTCGCACGGGAATCGAAGTAGGGAAGCGCCTGACAACCCGGCGACAGTGCCGCTTGGAGGAGTGCGAAGAACAGTATATTACAGCAATACTCTTCATTTAAAGGACCACGAAACACACGAAAAACACGAAAGTTTTTCACAGCTATCCCATAAAAATTAGAGAAACAGAAAATACGAGGCGAAAAAAGTCTATCGTATTTGACAACACGGTATTCGGGTAGGGGTGCCTGTCCCGGGCAACTGTTCACTCCGGGATTTTTATCCGGTTGCATATG
>JAVBSA010000555.1:0-7736 GCA_031556915.1 Victivallis sp. | reverse complement strand
CTCGACAGCTTCCCGAACTACTTTCCCGTCAACCCCAACTTCGGTTCGGATGCGGAGTATGAGCAGCTAATCCGGCAGGTCGCCGCCAACGGCGGAATCTACATCCCGCGCACGAGCTTTTTCTACTGGGTGAAAGGGTCCGATTTCGACCTCGCGCACGATTTGCGGAAATCCGCAATCCGCAGGCTGGACGGGAACCCCGCCACCGCGCAATGGGGGGATATGCCGGGGTATATCGTCTCTCCCTCCGACCCCGTCGCGGCGGCGGAGATGGCGAAAACCGCCGCGAAATTCAAGAGTCTCGGGGCCGCAGGTTATTTCACCAACGTCATCTGTGCGCTCAACGTGTTCTCGATCCGCTACGATTTCCACCCGGAATCTCCCGCGCCGGATCTCCTGTACGCGCAAGTCGGCCGGCAGTTCCGGCAACACGGCGAAGGCACGCCGCTCTTCTGCGAGGGCAGCGGCGGTTTCCGGCTGACTCCGCACCTGGCCGGAATCTGCAGCGACATGCGCTATAACCGCGACGATCCGGCGGCGATCACCTCGGCGGCGAGGCACCTCGTCGCCGTCCGGCAGGCCTGGGCTCCGGGGCTGATGCTTTCACATGAGTATGTCGCCAACGTTCCGCACAACTTCGGCGACAAGGACGCCACGACTACGATTTCCCGGATGACGCATTCGCTGCTGAACGGCTTCCTGCTGAAAGCCAGTCTCGCGCCGGAGAAACAGCTTACGGCACGCAATCTTCTCTGGGGCCGCGCCGTCGCCATCCTGTCGCAGGAGGTTTCCGCCCGGCTCATCGGGCGGCGGCTCCTCTCTTACCGCGAAGCGGAAGGCGTCGCCTCCGCCGATTATTCCGGCAGCCTGGTCGCCGCCAACTTCACCGACGGCGGACTGCCGTGGGAAATGGGGACGAATCGGGGCGTCGTCGCTCCGGAGGGCTTCGGCTTCCGGAACGATGCGGAAGGGGTCGCGGCGGGATATTTCTCGGAGCTCAACGGAGTGAAGTACCCGATTCCCCTGCTGCTGCTCGCCGTGAAACAGGGCGGGAATGTCCGGCTTTACGCGCCTCTGGAAACCGAGCCGGCCAGGGTGGTGTGGAACGGCGTTACGGTCGCGTTTCCCGCCTACGTCTCCCGGCTGGAGCGCACTGTGCGCGGCGTCACGCTTGGGGCGGACAAAACCTGCATCGCCGATCCCCCCGGAACCGGATTCTCCCCCGTGCCCGGCCGCCCCGGCTTCGACGCGCCGCCGCCGGTTCCCCGAGTCGGCAGCGTGCCGCTGCTGATCGATTGGGACAGCTCCAAACCGTTGCCGCCGGAGCTGAAGCTGACCGCGCCCGCCGCCGTCACGCCGGAAGGAATCCGGCTTGCCGGGAAAAACGGCGCGGCAACCTTCCGGGCTCCCTCCTTCACCCGGCGGTTCCATGCGGAGATGGTGATCCGTTACGACCGCATGCCGGGCATTCCGGATACGGTGGGGAATGCCCCCTTCCTCGCGGCGGTGCTGCCCGCCGGGGCTTACTATTGGGGAAACCGGACCGTGGAGTTCGGCTATAACCTGAATTCCGAAGAATTCAGGGGCAACATCACCGGCGAAACCGGACGGTTTTTCTGGATGGCTCTTCCCGGTTTCACCGTCGAGCCGGGCAAGTTCTATCATGTGCGCCTTACCGTGGACAACGGCAAACAGACCCTCGCGGTCAACGGCAAAGAGCGGACGATTCCCTTTGCCGGAAGTATGCGGCCGACCTTGCCTGAATGGCGGTTCGGCGGACCGTTCGACTATATGACCATCTCGTTGATCCGCTTCGGCGGAGAATAGAAACCATCATCGCAAGGAGTGTTACACCTATGAAGACGAAATATTTTACCTTGATCGAGCTCCTGGTCGTTATTGCGATCATCGCCATCCTGGCCG
Organism: Victivallis sp.; assembly: GCA_031556915.1. Lineage (GTDB taxonomy): Bacteria > Verrucomicrobiota > Lentisphaeria > Victivallales > Victivallaceae > Victivallis. The sequence continues at coordinate 5,813 of JAVBSA010000555.1, read as the reverse complement.
CCATGCTTCTGCCCGCGTTGAACAAGGCGCGTGAAAAAAGCAAGGCCATCTCCTGCGTCTCGAACCTGAAGCAGTGCGGAACCGCTTATGCCATGTACGCCAACGATTTCGACGGGAAGATCATTTTGCAGTGGGGAAATTATCAGTGGGGATATTATCTCCTCAATGAATACGTGGTCGATGCTTCCAACCGCCGTTATGAGTCGAAGTACGCGGCGCTCAAAGTGCTGCGCTGCCCTTCCGCACGGCCGGAGCCGGAGGCCGGACGGCGCGGAGATGTGCTCCAGCGGACCTACGGGGCAAATATTTCCTTCCCGGACGGGGTGACCGAGTTCTGCCGGACCCCGATTCCGTCTGGCGAGGCCTATTACAGCTACAGCTGCTTCGATTTGCCCCGGGTTCCCGTTGCGGAGCAGAGAAGCGGGAAAAGCATTTTCATCCTTACGGAGGCGTGCCTGAGTTCGGACGCCGCTCCGCGCCCGCAATGGTACTGGTGCAACACCGCTTCCGGCAGCGGCTCGAAAGTCAATCTCATGCACGCGGGAAGGGCCAATACGCTACGCGCCGACGGTCGGGTGGAAGCCGCCGACCGCGGCGTCCTGAAAGAGAAGTTCGGGTTCGCCAACGGCTATTCCGACGGCACTACTCTGCTGGACGCCGGGATGTGGTGACAGCCGGCATTACGGATTTCAGCATCAGCTGGATGCTCTCTTCGGTGATGGGCTTGTGCAAGATGTAATCGAACCGCTGTTTGTCGGTGTTGGCGACCTGGGTGTCGGCGGTCACTGCGACGATGGGCATATTCGCGAAAGCCGGATTGTTCCGGAGCTGTTCCGCCAATTCCGCGCCGCAGGTTTCCGGCATCCACATATCGGTCAGGACGACGTCGAACGCTTGATCGGCCGCAAGCTGTTCCATCGCTTCCGCCGCCGAGTTCGCCAGTTCCGACGCGATTCCCTGGCGTTTCAGCATCGCCGCCAGGACCTTCAGGTTGAGCGGCACGTCGTCCACCAGCAAAAAGTGGAGCTGCTTGTCGGCCTGCGCCGATGCGGCCGTCGCCGCCGGCGCCAATGCATTCGCCTGCGGCAGCTCATATTTGACCGATTCGAGGCGGATGGTGAACGTGCTTCCCTTGCCAAGCTCGCTCTCGAGCGTGATTTTACCGTTCATCCTGTCGAGCAGCTTCCGGGTAATGGTCAGCCCGAGGCCGGAGCCTTCGTACATCCATTTGCCGCGGATGATGGAGTCGTGCACGAAGGGTTCGAAGATTTTTTCCCGGTTTTCCGGAGCCATCCCGATTCCGGTATCGGCGACGCTGATCTCGAGGACGCCCGTCTCCGCGTTCTCCGGCGTGAATACGCCCTTGATCGCGACCCGGCCCGCGGAGGTGAATTTCATCGCGTTGCCCAGCAGGTTCAGCAGAATCTGGCGCAAGCGTAAGTTATCCACATAAAGCATCTGCGTGATTCCGGCCACATCGGCCTCGAGTTCGAGGTTCTTTTCGATGGCCTTCAATTTGAATACCCCCGCCACCTGCCGGATCAGGTCCGCAACATCGTTCAATGCCGGGGCGACCAGCATTTTATCCGCCTCGAGATTGGAGAGGTCGAGCACGTCGTTGATCAATTTCAGCAGCGATGTTCCGGCGAAATTGATGGAGTGCAGATATTCCTGCTGCGTTTTTTCATCCACTCCGCCGTTTTGCAGCAACTCGGAGAATCCGATGACCGCGTTCAGCGGCGTGCGCAATTCGTGGCTGACGGTCGCCAGAAAATAGCTTTTGGCGCGGTTGGCGGCCTGTGCCTGTTCCACCGCCACTTTCAGCTCTTCCTTCTGCCGCGTGATTTCGGTGATGTCGATATCGACGTTCAGGACGGATTTCAGGTTGCCGGCGAGGTCGAAGATCGGCTGCGCCGTGGAGATCAGCCGTTTTTCGCCGAACGAGAATTCCTTGCTGCTCGGTTTCTTCGTCCGGATCGTTTCCGCCACCGAACAGAACTCCGGCGGCGCGCCGAATTTGCACACATTGTCGTAACAATGGGTTCCGAGCAATCTGTCGAGCGGCATCTCGACATTCACTTTTTTCGTCGGGTTGGCCATCAGGACGTTATAATTCGTGTCCACCAGCAGGACGGGAATGTTGATATTATCCATGATCTGCCGCAGCAGCGATACGCTTTCCAACGTCTGTTCGCGCTGGCGCGCCCGCTCGTAAGCCAGCGTGAACAAATTGGCGACGCTGTTGACGGTATGGATTTCACAGTCGGTGAAATTTTTCTTTTCGCCGACGAAATCGATTCCCACAAAACCCTGCAGTTTATTGTCCAGCCAGATGCCGGAGACCAGCAGGGACTTGATTCCCTGGAACCGGAGCCCCTCGATTTCCTGTTCGGAAAAATCGGGCGGCGGATTTTCGAGGTCGGCAAGGATCAGCGGCCTGCGCTCGAGCAGTGTATTGCGCCAGGCGTGGAAGTTGCTGCAATCGACCTCCTGCAGCGTGTCGATCACCGGCTCGGTGCCTTCCCCCACCCACTCGAACGTATTGCTGAATTTTATGTAATCATTGTCCAGGTAGCGGAAGATGTAACAGCGATCCGCTTTGGTGTTTTCGCCGATGATCCGCAGCATTTCGTTGACCGCGCGATCGAAGTTTTCTTCGAGGGTGATCCGCGCCAGCAGCTGATTGATGACGCGTTCGCTGCTGATATAATTGTTCAATGCGTCGATCGACCGCTGCTGCTCCTGTTCCAGGTCGTACTGCCGGGTCGTATCGATGCCCATGCCGATCATCAGGCGCGAACCGTCGGACTTCTTGATGATCTTTTTGATGGTTCGCACGACAAAGCGTTTCTGGACCCGGTTGATGAAAACATCCTGGGTGTCGAGCACGGAATCGCTGTCGGCGAGTTTCCGGTCTTCTTCCTGGATCTTCCGGGTTGCTTCCGCGTCCAACTGAAACAGTTCGGAGTCGAATTTGTTCATGATTTCGCTGCAAGGCAGCCCGATTACTTCGGAGTGGCCGCGATTGGTCATCACATAGCGGAAATCATCCTCCACATCCTTGGCGAAAAAGAAGCCGGGCAGGTTTTGAATGATCGTTTCCTGAAGCTGCAGGTTGTCGCGGTAACGCATCTCGTTGGATCTGGCGCGGGTGATGTCCTGAATCACACCGCAGAATTCGTAAGCGCCGCTCATTTCGTTGAAAATCCGGGCGATGTGGATTTCAAAATAAGCGGCGCCCTCTTTGGCCGGGATGGAATAGGTCATGTTCATATCCGAAACCCCGCCGGAGATGACCCTGTCCAGTTTCAATTGGAATTCCGCCGCGTCCGCCGGAGCGATCCGGTCCGCCAGCGTCCACACCTCCCGCGCGTTCGTCGATCCGATTTCGGGCGAGGTGGTAAAGCGCAGCCTGCCGGCCTGGTCGAGCCTGAAACATACCATCCGGGTGATTTTAATGACCGTGTCAAGCAGGATATTATGGGTTCGCAGCTGGTCGTTCCGCCGGTGTTCTTCGCTGATGTCCCGGAAGATCAGAACGCCGCCCGCGAGAGCTTTGTCGGAGTCGAAGATCGGCGCGGCATTGTCGGCGATGTGCCGCCGCCGCCCATTCTTGCCGACCAATTCCGAATGGTCGTCCATCGGAACCGCTTCGCCGGTGCGCAACGCCTTGCGAAGCGGCGACTCCTGCGGTGAAATGCCGCTGCGGCCGACGCGATGGAAGATCTCGCTCAGATTCCTGCCGATCGCCTCCTCACTGCTGTAACCGGTCAATTCAGCGGCGACCGGGTTGAACAGAGTGATCTGTTCCGCCGAGTCGGTGGCGATCACCCCGTCCGCAATGGAGTTCAACGTCAGCTGGAACCGTTTGGCCATCGCTTCATTTTCCGTATTGGCGTTGTGCAAGGCGGTGATGTCACTTCCGATGTAGATGACGACGTCCTGCCGGAACAGATTGGGCGCCGGGAGCGTCACCAGCCGCGCACTCAGCCACTCGGCCCCCAGTTTCTGGAATTCAAAATCGCGAATGCCGCCGGTATTGAAGGCGTCGTCCAGTTCCTTGAAAAAGATCGGCGGATATATTTTCAACAGTTCGTCGAGATGGCGGAGCCGAGCGGGATTCGTGGCGGTTCTGCGGGAGTAGAGCACTTTGCCGGAACGCGCAATGACCGCGATCCGCGAGGGCAGCGCGCCGAATATCGTTTCCATCCGCCGCTGCGCCGTCCGGCGGTAGGTCAGGATCACGATCCAGGCGAGAAGCGCCGCCAGCAGCGCTCCCGTGAGGTAGAGCAGCTGAAACCGGTGGGCGATGATGAATTCGGGCGGTTCGTTGACGAAGACCGTCTCTTCGGGTGCCCGCGAAATTGGGATATGCAAGCGTTCCAGCTCGGCATAATCCAACACCGTGTTCAACTTGGACAGAACCACCGGAATGCTCTGCAGCGATTCCCCCTTGAGCGCGCGCGCGGCGATCTGGCCGCCGAGAATTCCCTGCATCCGGTTGGATGGGATGAGCCCGCCGGCGGTGCCGTAGCCGATGTAGGAGTCGTATTTTCCCAGAATCAAGCCGGGGAAAATCTTTTTGATCCGGGGCAGCACCGTGTAAGAGTGTTCCGGTTTCAGCTCTTTCTGAGACGCCCATGATTGGAACATCAGCAGAGAGTCTTCCGGCAGGCGGCTTACTGCATCGAGCATCTCCTCGGTGGTATAAAGATTGCCGCTTATGACATTGATTTTCAAATTCCATTCGGGGGGGATGGTGCGTAGCGCCGGCGGAGGCGTATAATCACCCGAAGTCGCCTCCACAATCAGCGTGACTTCGCTTAAATCGGGCAGCAGCCGCCGGGCCAGCATGATATTGTCCCGCAGGTTTGTCGTGGTTTGAACCCCGGACATATTCATCGACGACGGAATCCGTTCGGCCAACGGCGCAGAAGAAAAATAGGAGATCGCCAGGATCGGAGTCTTCGGATCCGGAACCAGGACCTGATTGAGGATCAGCTCGGTGGCGATCGTATCCAGCGTGACGATCAGGTCGTAATGGGTCAGCGCCAGCTTGGCGCGGAGAGCCTCGATGTCGCCGGGTGAGACCGCCACCAGGGGCTGGTAGCGCAAGCCGAGGTCATAGGTTTCGTAATTGACCCAGAGGTCGCGATCCCGCAGAGCGGTCCGGAAACCGCTGATGATCTCCTGGGTATCGACGTCGTCCGCGGAATAGGTGTTGATCCACAAAATACGGTTGACGTCCTCATGCCCGAATGCAATATTCGGGCACGCTCCGCAAATCACCAGCGACAGCGCGATGATCCGCCATTGACAAAACAGCGATATTTTCATGACCAACTCCAGAAGATGATCCGGTTGGCAGCAGCAACGAATCATAATGAATTTCAGGCGGAAGCGAGAAAAAAACTCCGTCCGATCCGGATAAATACTATAATAAGTTACAACGCAATTGCGTTTTTGTCCAATAATAAATAAGCATTCCTGCGATATTATCGGAAGAATTGCACCCGAAACTTTATGCTTGGGAGCCGTTAAGAAATAACCCTTACACTTGCTTGCATTCCGCCAAGTGCTTTTTGCCGTATTTGTTCGTCACATAACTCTTCGTTATGCTCCTCACAAATCCAACAAAAATCAAATTGCCGGCTCTGCAAACAATTGTCAAGTTTATTGAGAATTTGAAAACCACGTCCTGTGGACGTGGTCAGAGACTTTCAGGGTTTGCCTGAAGGTCTGCCCATGAGTATAGTATTCTCCAACTGTTCCCGCAGTAAGGAGAAAGGCTATCTCATGAGCAGATTTCGTAA
>JAVBSA010000212.1:0-2732 GCA_031556915.1 Victivallis sp. | reverse complement strand
CAAGCGCGTATCGGTGACCCCGATTGCGCTGATGGCGGGCGGGCTCGACGTTGCCGGGGCGGTGAAACTTGCCCGCACGCTCGACAGGGCCGCGGGGGAACTCGGGATCAACTTCATCGGCGGCTACAGCGCCCTCGTTCAGAAAGGGTTTTCGAACGGGAGCCGCACGCTGATCAATTCGATTCCGGAGGCTCTGGCTGTGACCGAACGGGTCTGTTCCTCGGTCAACGTCGCCAGCACCAAGGCCGGGATCAACATGGACGCCGTCGCCGAAATGGGGCGCGTCGTCCGCAAAGTTGCGGAATTGACCAAAGAGCGGCAGTCCATCGGTTGCGCGAAACTGGTGATTTTTGCCAATGTGCCGGAGGATAACCCCTTTATGGCCGGAGCGTTCCATGGAATCGGCGAGCCCGAGACCGTCATCAACGTCGGCGTCTCCGGGCCCGGCGTGGTGGCGGCGGCGATCCGCCGCAAAGGGGCGTGCGATCTTACCGAAGTGGCCGAGACCATCAAGCGCACGGCGTTCAAGATTACACGCGTCGGCCAGCTGGTCGCGCGCGAAGCGTCGGAACGGCTCGGCGTGCCCTTTGGAATCGTCGATTTATCGCTCGCGCCGACTCCGGCGGTGGGGGATTCGGTCGCCTACATCCTGGAATCGATGGGGCTGGAGAAATGCGGCTGCCACGGTACGACCGCGGCTCTCGCGATGCTCAATGACGCCGTCAAAAAGGGCGGCGTGATGGCCTCGTCGCACGTGGGCGGGCTTTCCGGAGCCTTCATCCCCGTCTCGGAAGACGCCGGGATGATCGACGCGGTCCGGTGCGGTTCGCTCAGTCTGGAAAAACTGGAAGCGATGACGGCGGTCTGTTCGGTCGGCCTCGATATGATTGCGATCCCGGGCGATACCCCGGCGGAGGTGATCTCCGGCATCATCGCGGATGAAATCGCCATCGGCGTGGTGAACAACAAGACCACGGCGGCGCGGCTGATTCCTGCTTTCGGCTGCAAGGTGGGGGATATGGTCTCCTTCGGCGGCCTGCTGGGCGAGGCCCCGGTGATCCCGGTGAACACGCGTTCCCCGGCGGAATTCATCGCCCGCGGCGGCCGGATCCCGGCCCCGATCCAAAGCCTGAAGAATTGATTGATGAAGGTTATTCTGTTTATGGCGACGGTGCTTGCCGCTCATTTTCTCGCGGGGGCGTCTCCGGAGGAATTCGCACAGGCAATCTTGAGAAATGACCGTGACGCAGTGACGCGGGCTTGCGTTCCCGGTGTTCGTCTCGCGACGGACATCGGGCGTTATCTGAAAAATCCGCCGGTGCGTTCCGAACAATTCCGGGAATACAACCTCTTCTTCTACCGGGCCGACGGTGCGGAAATGATCCTGGCTTTCAACCGGGAGAATCTGCTGGCGGCACCTCCGGTGATTCACGCCGGGATTCTGCCTGAATTGAGCCGGGAACAGATGCAGGCGGATTTCGATTTCCTCCGGCGGAAGATGGAGGAAACCTTTCCGCTCGACGAGGTGAATCGGCAGGTGTTCGATCTTGATTTCCGGAAAGTGCTGGATTCCTATCGTGCTCAAATCAGGGATGATATGTCGCTCCCGGAATTCTCGGAGTTGGTTTCAAACGCCCTCAATGACTGCAAGGGCAACCATCTTTGGACGGCGGATATTCATCAGCTCATCGAAAATTATTCGGCGGTCGGCGAAGCCGTCCGGGCGCTGATTGCGCCGACGGTGGAAACAGGAGCGGCGGGGATTACCCACGCCCTGACGCTTCTCGGCAACCTGGGCAAAACGCCCGGCGCACTCACGTTGCGGTATTTCGACGGCGAGTACTATAATTCCTTTCCCTTCATCCTGGAGAACAAAGAGTACCCCGCCGGGATGAAACTTCTCGCTGTCGACGGCGAGGCGACCGCTTCGTTATTGAAGCGCCTGCAGCCGCGCCTCACCGCTTACGATGCCGGCCGGAATCTCTTCTTCGGACAGAGCTTCACCCGGGTGCATCATAATATTTATCTCTTGCGCGACGGCGCGGAAGAGTTGACGTTTGAAAAAGTCACGGTGCACTTGAGCCGTTTCCGCAGTGATATGCAGAAGTATCCCGCCGATACTCCGCTGGCGATGAAGAAGAAAGTCCTTTACCTGGAAGAACCGCAAATTCTCTATATCCGGCTCCCTCAGATGTTGATCAACGAGACCGCCTTTTATCTGGATGGAATCCGGAAGGAAGGACGCGACCGGAAGATCCGCGCGGTCGTGCTCGATGTCCGCGGCAACTCGGGCGGCAGCGATCTGGTCTGGATGGATATTCTGCAAGCATTGATCGGTCGGGAGTACGCTTACGAAACGAAGATGGCTCTCCCGGATTCGAACACGATCCGCGATTACCTGAAGCATCATAATCAAGTCATCTCCAAATTTTTTCCGGAAGCCGCCGGGGAAACGGTCGGCGATCCGGAAAAAGTGACTGTCCCGTTTCTGGGGAACCGTACTTTTCTGGTGTCGGCCGCCTCGAAGCGCTTGGTGCCAAAGGAGAATTCGTTGCGTCTGGATTGTCCTGTTTATGTGATTGCGCATGATATTTATTGAGAATTTGAAAACCACGTCCTGTGGACGTGGTCAGAGACTTTCAGGGTTTGCCTGAAGGTCTGCCCATGAGTATAGTATTCTCCAACTGTTCCCGCAGTAAGGAGAAAGGCTATCTCATGAGCAGATTTCGTAA
>JAVBSA010000543.1:0-8127 GCA_031556915.1 Victivallis sp. | reverse complement strand
CCACGGCGGCTGGAACAGTTGGCTCGGCTATAAAATGAACGACCAGTTCCCCGGCGAAAGCAACTATATCCTTCAGGCCGGAGAAAAGAATTTCGGCGGATCGCACTATCTCTTTTCCACCGACAACGGGAAAACCTGGGGCGCCCCCATCAAGGTTCCCGCCTTCGCCCCCCACGGTCCCGCCTTTGTCGACGGTTTCTTCTATCAGCCCAGCCTCGGCAACGACAACGGGAAACGCCAGGTCTACATGTACCGAGGCCGCGCCGACGCAACACAGTGGGAACGCATCGGCACAGTCGGCGAATCGAACGACGTCGCCATGGTTCCCTACGAAGAACCCCACACCGTCGCCCTTTCGGATGGCACGCTCGTGACTGCAATCCGCGTTCCCACCGACGGCTACATGCGGATCAGCTTCTCCAAAGACAAAGGCGTAACCTGGACCGAGCCCGTAAAAACCGCTGTTCGCGGGTTCCCGTTCCACCTGCTGCTGCTCAAGGATGGGAGACTGCTCGCCACCTACGGGTACCGCTACCCGCCGATGGGAGTCCGCGCATGCATCAGCAAAGACGGCGGTAAAACCTGGGACCTGGACAACGAGATGATCGTCCAGAACAACGGACTCCATATCGACCTCGGCTACCCCGTCAGCATCGAAACGGAGAACGGCGAAGTCCTCACCGTCTACTATCACGTCACCAAAGAACGCCCCGACTGCTATATCGAAGGCGCCGTCTATAAACCGTAACTCAATTCTGTTACGGAGATTCGGTCGACGGAGCGGCCGGAATCCGCCGCCAGGGCGGCGACCGCTCCCGCGGCTTCGCCGGTTTGGTTCATGGTCACCATGACGCGGACTGCGCCGAAGGCGGCGGCGTCCGCGTCGATCATGCGGCCGGCGGTGATGACGTTGGTGCTCCCGGCGGGAATGATCGAACGCAGCGGGATCGTGTAAAAGGCTGGGGATGGCAGTGAGGGATCGCGCCAGAATCCCTCTTTGTGCGGCTGGTGCGGGCTGAGGAACACCTCTTTGCCGTCGAGATAGAGAAAGCGGGTGCCGGGCGGTTCCTGCGAGTGGATATCCACCCGGTAGGTTCCGCGGGCGATGGCGTCGTCGAATATTTTACCGCCCAGCAGTTCATCGCGGGTGAGTTTGTGCAATGCCGTGATGTGGCGTGTGTCGCGGATTCCGATCAGGGAAGGCAATGCTTCCAGGACCGGGCGCGGCAACCCGGCTTCGGCTATGATGTCCTGGATGGCGCGGATCTGGCGGCGGCCTTCGAATTCGGCTTCGGTCAGCGTTTCGCGCGTGGAGAGGTCGGAGTCGGGAATCTTCGTTCCCGCCAGCAGATAGGTGTCGCTGTTGGGCACTTTCGTTCCCCAGACGAATCCTTCCGGCAGGCGGTATTTTTCTTTGGCGTCGTGGATGAGTTTTCCGATATTTTCGAAGCCGGAATAACGGTTGAATTTCGCGCACATGGTCGGCGGCTGGAGGAATTCGTTGCGCCACAGTTCGAATCCCAGCGCGGCGCAGAGGTCGCCGTCGCCGGTGGCGTCTACGAATACCTTTGCTTTGATCGCTTCCAATCCGTTTTTGCCGGCGATCACCACGGCAGCAGGCTTGCCCTCTTCCAGGATGGGAGCGGCGAAGGAACAATGGAGGAAGGAATGGATTTGGGCTTCTTTCACCATTTCGTCCAGTTCGATCGCCAGCTCTTCGGTATCGAGGCGCGCGTACCAGGAGGGATTGCTACCGTCGTTCAATTCGACCGCGTTCCGCCTGACGAGGCGGTCGATCACCGTTTGGGTCAACCCGCGGATGATCTGATTTTTATTTTCCAGGTCGAACAGACTGTGCCAGTAGCAAACCTGTGAAAGCGTCGCGGTCCCGCCGAACCGGTTGCCGCGTTCGACGATCGCCACGCTTGCGCCCAGTTCGGCAGCCCGCAGCGCGGCGAAAACGCCGGTGCAGCTGCCGCCGAGTACGCACACATCCGCCTCCAGCGCCACCGGGATATGGCTGCTGAATTCAATCCGCTTCATAAGTTGCTCCTGATTTGTTCCGAATAGCTTTTGCTGTAAGGTTGTTCGAGGTAACGGTTGACCAATCGCCGCGCTTTGAGTTCGGCGAAACTTTCGTTCTCCATGTGCTTGAGATACCCCAGTTCGAAGAGAAGTTCGTCGGAGTAACCGTTGAACAGCAGCCGGATATCCCCTTCGAACGACGGGTCGATCACCCGCAGCAGCGGAGCGAGGCTCGTCGTACAGTTGCGGGTGACGGAATTGTAGAATTCGGGCTCTTTATCGAGCGAATCGACTCTTCGCACGATGTAGTCGAAGAGGTCGTGCGCCTGTTGTTTCGTGGCGTTGGTGCGGTAAAGGTAAAGCTCTTCCTTGCGGAAGTCGGTGCGAAGCTTGAAGAGATCCTCTTCCGTCGCCAGGATCATCAGAATTTCGTACTGCTTGAAGATGCCGCCGACGAATCCCTGCCGGACGCCCTCCGGCAGCCGCGTTTCCATGGAGACGGCGAGGTAACGCCCGTCTTCGAAGCCGAAGGAGAGCATGGTGTGCGCGATTCCCTGCAGCCCGTCCCAGTGGGAGACGGCGATATCCACCGACTTCACGGTCGCGGGATCCACCGCGAAATCGATGTAGCGGACATCGAAATTGTTTTCGCTCCGGTAATTGAAATCGCGGACGTTGGAGAATCGGACCTGATCCCTCGTTACCACGGCGGAGGCGACCCGGCTCCACGAAGGCTGCCAGACCGCGTGGGCGAACGCCTGCTGCGGCGTCAGGAGAAAGAAGGGCACGAAAAGCATCAGCTCCGCGCCGAAGAGGACGAGCAGCAGCCGTTTTCGCTGGAACGACACGATCCACAGCCCCAGCATTGCGCCGCAGGCTGTCGCCACGCCCCAGCCGGGCGCATGGAAGGTGTACGCCAGCACCCCGGCGCACCAGGGAATCGCCAGGAGAAGCACCCCGTACAGCGGGAGCCAGGTCAGGAGGAATTTGCCGCTTTTCATCGCTGTTCTACGGCGGCCGGCAGTTGCGGCGCTTCGATTTTGATGTCCGGATACTGTTTCAGGTGCTCGACGAGGATGCGCCGGAGCTCCTGGATCGCCAGCGCATTCTGCTGTACGCTGTGGCCGGATTTCACCACCAGTTCGCTTTCGACGCTGTCCAGGTGGCTGGAGAGGTAGGGAACGATCCCGTCGCTTCCGCCCGGAACGCCTTTTTCACGCCGGTTCCCGATGATCGAATGGGTTTTGACCCCCTCGGCGAACGGCAGGGTGTTGAGGGCCGTCATTGCGCGGTCGCCCGGATCGAGGTTGCCGATTCCGGTGGCGACTTTGAAATCTTTCGGCATGAACACCCCCTGGGCCATCAGGGTTTTGAGGATGCCGTCGCCCCGGGTGATGAGCCCCGTCGGCAGGTCGATCAGGTTGGAGGCGAACCGCCCGAACCAGCTCGTCGCCATATCCGAACCCCGGTGCGGGACCGCGATGAAAACCACCCGCCGCACGTAGGGGAGCGGGGTGAAGGTGACCATGCCCCGGACGAACTCCTGCTGATCTTTGTCGAGGTCCGCGAACTTCTCTTTGTACTTTTCCCCCAATACCGGCTGGATGAGTTCATCTTTCACGTTAAGGATCGCGGTTTTGGCGACCAGCCCCCCCATCGAATGGCCGATCAGGATCATGCGGTCGAACATCTTCATCGAATGCCCTTGCGCCGCGAGCGTATCCCGCTCCCGGTTGAGGGAGTCGCGCAGCATTTTGGCCGAGTAGAGCACCGGGTTGCCGCTCGAATAGGTGAATCCCCAGAACTGATAATATTTGCGCAGTTCCGGGTCGCTCTGAAGAGTGTTGATCATCTGCACCCAGGTACGGATATTGGAGAGGAGCCCGTGAACCAGCACGACCGGAATCCGTTCTTCATGGAACGGTTCGAGGATATAAAGCCCCTGCATCGCCTGCGTCCGGTCGGGGCGGAGCATGTAAGTGAGGTAGTCGAACGGCATGGGATCGCGCACCATAAAGGCGATCGGCGTCGAAAAATCCTGTTCCAGCGGGAATTCGTATTTGCCGACTTTCACCGTATCGCGGTTGCGCGAATCGATGAATTCGAGCCGTGCGGCGATTTCCCGGTTCTGTTCTTTCTTGAATTTCACCACCAATGTTCCGGCGAGCGACGGATGGGCCGTGAGCGGCGAACGGGCGCCGCCCTCGCGCTGGAGAATCCTGTGCTCGCAGATCAGCGGCACGCCGATGCCGAAGCTGCGGCTGATATGGGTGAGGTTCTTCGTGCGGTAGTCGGCGCACAGGTGGAATTTGTGGAAGAAGTCGATGTTGGGCTTCAGCTCGAATTCCGGCGTTCCGAAATTGACCCGCTGGCCCCCCGCCGCCGTCAGCGAAAAGGCGGATTTCAGCGCCAGCCCGCGGTCGTTGAGAAAGCCGAACAGCTCGCTGATCGAGAGGTTGTAGATCCGCAGCATCGCCAGCCGTTCGGCGTTGTAGGGTTCCAGCGACGGCTGATCGAGCTCCACCAGATAGGCGTAGCTGTAAAGCGCGCCGGAAAGGTAGAAACGGATCGCCGTATCCGCGTCGCGCCGCATCCGCAGCCCGATGTTCAAACAGGAATCCGCCAGCGCGGCCAGATATTCCGGCTGCGGTTCCCGGCGGAATATCTGCTCCATTTCGGTGACGAACTCAAAGGGGCGTTCCTCGAAATCTTCTTCCAGCAGAAAGTTGGCCAGCGTGTTGTTGGTCTGTTCGCTGATGCCGAGCGAAGTCAGCCGCGAACCGTATTCGAGCCGGCCCGGAGCTCCGATATGAGTGACGGAGATATCGGTGGAACAGCCCGCCAGAAAAAGCACCAGGAGAACGGGGAACAGCAGCGTTTTCACCGAGCCAATTGCAAAACTATTTTGTCCGCTTGTGCGTCTTATCGGGCGCTTTTGCCGCCTTGAGGCGCTTTTTTGCGTAGCGCTGCTACGCCTGAAGCGACTCAAAACGGCAAAATCACCCGATAACCCGGCAAAATCATGACAAAAAAGTAGTTTTGCAATTGGCTCCTTCATTTTTCCCTCTCGTGTTTTCGTAACATCGGGAGTTCCCCGAAACATTTGTAGATCTGCGGAACCAGGTATTTGATCACCGAAGCGGTCGGCAGCGCGAGAAGCATGCCGGGGATTCCGGCCAGCACCGCGCCGAGCAGAACCACGATGATCGTTTCGAGCGTGGTCAGCCCCAGCGATTCGCCGATCACCATGGGGTAGGTGATGAATTGTTCGATGATGCCGTTCCAGACCAGATAAATTGCGATGATGCCGAGAAGCTGCGTGGCGCTCACGTCGCTGCCCGCGGCAAGCGTGACCAGCACGGTGACCGAGGCGGAGAGGATCGGCCCGATGTAGGGCAGCAATATCCCGCAACCCGCCAGGATGCCGAGCAGCGGAAAATAGGGAACCCCCAGCAGAAAGAAGAAGAAGGTGTAGACCGTCGCATCGATGAGCAGCAAGGTCAGGTAGCCGCGCACCCAGACCCGCAGCCGGGTGATGACCCCGCCGATGATCCGTTGCGCTTCGGCCACGGTTTCGGGGCTCGCGCCCGGCAGCCATTTGCCGTTGAAGACCGTCCGCACCAGATATTCGCTCTGCCGCCCCGTTCCGTAATCGGGGCCGCAGAATTCGGCCAGTTTCATCAGGAAAAGCAGGAAGAAAAAGATGGTGAGAAGCAGATCGCCGACCAATACCCCGATCGCGCCGATCACCCCGGCGGTGAAGGAAAACAGCCCGCCGGTCCGTTGCAGCAGGTAAGCGGCCAGTTCCCGCTGGGTCGATTCGTCGTTCAGCACCAGTTCGATCTGGTCGAGCCCGAGTTTCACCAGCGGCAGGTTTTCAAAGCGTTCCCGGAATTGTTCGAGCCAGATCTTGCCCTGGCCGATCAGGTGGCCCGCTTCGGCCAGCAGGAAACCCTGGTCCTTCGCCTCCGCCTGGATATCCGGGTTCGCGGCCGCCTGTTCCGTCCGTACATTCTGCAATTTTGTTCTGATATTCTGCACATAGTGCCCGGTCAGCATCGAAAGCAGCATCACCACAAGGAGGATAATCAGCAGCAGAAAGGAGCAGGTTGCCGCCGTGGCGCGGGCAATGAGTTTGTGTTCGAGGTATTTCGCCTCTTCCGCCGGAGTGCGCTCGGTCCGGTTGCGCTGAAGGTGCGACGCCAGGCGCCGCAACGGTGCGGAGAAGAAATCGGTCAGGCGGAAAAAGTGGTGCGCAACCCCTTTGCCCTTGCGCAACCGCCGCTCGAAATACTTTTCCAGCGGCAAAAATAAATAGGCCACGATCAAACCGAAAATGACCGACCGCAGCAGCGTCGCCGTCAGGATGAAGACGCCGATGACGATCAGGGCGACCAGCACCCCCGCTCCGGAGCGGATGATCCGCGCCCGGCGGACAAGGGATTCCTCGACTTCGCTCCGGATGGCGTCGCACCTCGCCTCATCCAGCCCGAGGCGTTCGGCAAGATCGGTGATCTGTTTGCCCGCATTTTCGCCGCCGCCGCTGGAGACGGCGAGGATCAGGAGGGAGCGGATCAGCCGCTCGCGGTTCGTCCGGTCCACCGTCTGGAACGCCGCCGCCACCTCTTCGACGCCGGCTGCCGGAGCGTTCCGCATGTCGGCGACGGCGGTCTCCACCTGCTGGGGCGAGAAATCGGCGGAGAGCAGCCGGCGGAAGGAATCGATGTCGCTTTCGGTGAGCGGCCCGCTGCTCTCCAGGATGCCGCGCACCATGGAGAGCATCATCTGCCAGCGCAATTTCTCCTCTTTGCTTTTCCCTTCCCCGGCGAAGAGGGCGACCGCCTTGGCAAAATTCTGCCGCAGCGAACGCTCCACCTTCCCCGTGAAACTGATGGAATCCGACAGTTTGGAGAAATCGATCATATGTTTTTCAATCAGTGAATCCGCACGCCTTTGCGGCCGGGCACGACCTCGCCGATCACGGCCGCGGTAAAGCCCTCTTTGCGGATGATTTCCAGAGCCTGGTCAACCGACTTGGCCGGCACGAACCACACCATGCCGACGCCCATATTGAAGACACGGTACGCCTCGACCGGGTCGACGTTGCCTTTTTCCACCAGCACCTTGAAGATCGGCGGAATCGGCAGCGCGTCGGATTGGAAGATGACGCCGACATCGTCCGGCAGGATGCGCGGCACGTTGTCGTAGAGGCCGCCGCCCGTGATGTGGGCGACGCCGTCGAGCGGCAGGTCGGCCGCCTGCGCCGCCCGGATCGCCGGGTAATAGCAGATGTGGGGCTTCAGCAGCGCTTCGCCCACGGTTTCGCCGAGCTCTTCGAGCCGGGTGTGAACCGTGTAACCGCACTGCGAGAAGAGAATCTTGCGCGCCAGGCTGTAGCCGTTGGTGTGCAAACCGTTGGAGGCGAATCCGATCGCCACGTGGCCGGCCTTGATCTTTTCGCCGGTGATGAGCTTGGATTTTTCCACCACGCCGTTGATCACGCCGACCAGGTCGAAATCGTTGCCGTACATGCCGGGCATTTCGGCGGTTTCGCCGCCCAGAACCGAGCAGTTGGCCGCTTTGCACGCCTCGGCGATGCCGGTCAGCACGTGCTCGTAAAGCGGGCTGCGGAGCTTGCCGATCCCGATGTAATCGAGGAAAAAGAGCGGTTCCGCGCCCTGTACGGAGATATCGTTGATGCAGTGGTTGACGATGTCGTAACCGACGGTGTCGTATTTCTCCATCATCATCGCGATCATCAGTTTGGTGCCGACGCCGTCGATGCTGGAAACCAGCACGGGTTCCTTGTATTTCGAGAGGTCGATCTGGAACAACCCGCCGAATCCGCCGATGGGGGCGAGCATTTCCGGCCGCCTGGTCTCGCCGAATTTCTTTTTGACCTGATCCAGCAGGGAGGTCGCCAGGTCGATGTCCACGCCTGCGGCCTTGTACAAATCACTTTTGACTTTTTCGCTCATTCAAACAATTCTCCGCTTCAAAATATGTTAAGTTTGCTGAAATATACATCTCGAAACGCACGATTACAAGTTCCAGAATTTCTTCACGCCCGAATAAGCCATCCGCTCGGCGAGCTCGACGGCG
>JAVBSA010000680.1:0-8663 GCA_031556915.1 Victivallis sp. | reverse complement strand
TCCTCGACGATCATCTTGCCGTTTTCGTGCGTGGCGCAGATCACCAGATCGAGGTCGGAGCATCGTTTGACCAGCTCCTCTTCGGCGATCGGACCCATTCCTGAGACCTGTACCGCGTCGTAACCGATCTTTTTCACTTTTTTCAACGATTCGAAAATCTCCGCCGGAGTCTTGAGGAAATCACGCAGCGTATATAGCTGGGCTGCAATCTGGCTCTTTTTCATGACGGTCCCTTATTTGTTGAAATGTTTTTTGACGACGCTGTAAGCAAGTTTCGGGCGCCGGTATTCATCGAGCGTGCCCTTGTTGTTGAAGGAGCGCGGGCGGCCGAGAACATGGCAGGCCGCGTAGGTCCGCCCATCGGTGAACTGCCAGAGGGCGAGGCCCGCCAGGCGCTTGTTTTTCGCAAAGTAGCGGCATACCTCGTCGAGGTAGTCGGCCTGGTATTCTTCGCTCCAGAAACCGTGGATGCGGTCGCGCCAGCCGTACATTGCGCCTGCGCCGATCTCGCTCAGGATCACCGGTTTATCGCGAAGCTCCGGCGCGTTGAAGCGGGCGATGATTTCGTCGAGCACCTCGACGATGCGGTGGAGCGGGCGCGGATTCGAATCGTTGCCGTTCTCGTACCAGGCGGGGTAGATGTTGAAGCTGATGATGTCGAAGGCGTCGAGGCTCAGCGCGTCGCGGATATGCATCGAGGCGTAGGTCACCGGGCGGGTTTTGTCTTCTTCGCGCATGGCCCTGGCGAGTTCCCGGAGCAGCGAGTCGCCGCACTCTTTATCGTCGCCGCATTCGTTCATCACGCCCCACATGACGATCGAGGGGTGGTTGATGCTGTGGCGGATCATATTGCGCGTCTGCTCGACCTGGAGGCGGCGGAATTTCGGATCCTCCTGGACCTCTATCTTGTCGCCCCAGCCGAGCGATTCTTCCCAGACCAGGAAACCGAGCTGGTCGCAGAGGTCGAGGAACCGCTGGCTCTGCGGATAGTGGCAGCCGCGGATGAAGTTGCACCCGAGATCGCGCAGAATCTGAAGATCCTCCAACTGCAGCGTGTCGTTCATCGCGGGCCCGAACTGGGGGTGGGTGTCGTGACGGTTGTAACCGGCGAGCCGGATCGTTCTGCCGTTCAACCGGAACTGGCCCTTGCTCCACTCGAAGGTGCGGAGCCCGAACCGTTCGACGATGATATCGTCACCGGCGCAGAGCGTCGCCGTGTGGAGATTGGGTTTTTCGGGTGACCAGATGGCTGCTTCCGTAAGTTTGGCCTCGAACACAAAGGTCTCGCCGTCGAATTCGACGTTTTTGACTTCGCGCGGCGCTTTCCCGTCGAATCCGCATTTGATGGCGGCGGCTCCGCCTTTGAGGGTTCCGGTCAGGCGGACTTTGCCCTCGAGATCGACGGTTTCAACCTTGACCCGGCCGAAGCGGGGGCCTTTGGGCAGCGTTTCCAGCTCCACCGAACGGTAGATCCCGCCGTGGCCGTAAAAATCGTAGAAGGGGTGGAAGAGCGGCGTATCGGCGGCGTTCAGGCGGTTGTCGATCAGGATCAGAAGCTCATGCGTCTGCTTTTTGCCGGCGGAAAATTCATATTCCTGAAGCGAATAGGGCAGTTCATTGAGCCCGATTTCGCTGCCGTCCCAGAAGATCCTGCCGCGAAGGCCGAGCGCGCCGATCCGGAGTTTCAGCTTGCAGCCCGGCGCGGCTTCCACCATCCGCCGGTAAGCGGCGACGCCGCGTTTGCCCGCGTGCTTGGGGGCGGTGTCGAAACAGCCGGGAACCGCGGCGATCTCGTCGAAGGCGATTCCTTCCGGCCGGACATTCTCCAGCGAAGGGGTCTCGCTGCCGAGATAACAGAAGTCCCAGACTCCATCGAGCGACTGGACGTTGCGGGCCGGATAGTGCGGGTAAGCGTACATATGAAATCCTTCAGTTTTTAATCGTCAGTTTTGTTTCCAGAGAATATCCGCCGGCTTGCGGGGTGGGTACACGGTCGAGGGTATCCAGAAAACGCTTCGCGTAATCATCCATGACCCGGTTGCCGCTGCTTTGCGTGATCCGCCCGGAAGTGACCCTGCCATCCGCGGCGACGGTGAGTAAAATAATCACAGTGGGACGCGCGCCGTTCAGCAGGGAATCCGGCGGTTCCACCCATTTCGTATCCAGATACCGTTTCAGACGGTCCCAATAGGCTTGCGTCTCACCTTCCGCACCGCCTCCCGGAGTCGCGTTGTTCTGCTTGCCCGGAGTCTGCGCGCGGTCGCTGTCGCCGATCGGCACCGCGATGTTGGTATTACTTCCGCCTGCGCCGCGTACGTTGGCAAGTCGGTGGGCTTCGGCGATCTGGCGATCCCGTTCGGCCGCGGCTTTGCGCTGGGCTTCGGCTGCTGCTGCGGTGGCCGCGGCTTTGCGCTGAGCCTCCTGGGCGGCGGCCTGCTGCCGTTTGGCGGCGTCGAGGAGCTGCTGGCGTCTGGCGGCTTCGTTGGTGATACGCTGCGCCTCGGCCATCTGCGCTTGCGCGCGGCGGAGGGTTTCGGCGGCGATCCGCTCGCGCTGGCTTTGGGGAACGGTCGGCTGTGTGACCGTTCGGGTCGGCGGAACCGGTTGTGCCGGCTGGGCGACCTGCCGGACCGGCAGGGCCGGCTGTGTCGGCTGCTCCACCTGCCGGACCGGCAAGGCGGGTTGCTGCGGCTGGGCGACCTCCTGAACAGGATTCGCCGGAATCTGGGGCGGCGGGGGCGTTCCCGGCCGGAGCCGCTGCGGCGGCCCCACCTCTTCGCCGACCGAAAGCGGCCCGACCAGCTTGACCCGGAAAAGGTTATCCTCCGGAACTTTGGAGTTCAGGTAATTCGTATAAAGGAACGGGCCGATAAAAATAGCGAGGTGGAACAACACCACCTCGATTCCGATGGACAAACGGAGTTTCGAAGAAATCAGCTTCTTCTCGGGAAGCCGTATGGGGGGGGCGGCTATTCCGGCTGTCATATCATTTGCTCTCCGGTTGTGTGACCAGCGACACGTCGGCGAATCCCGAGCGGCGGATCAGCGCCATGAGGTCGATCACGTCGTTATAAGTGCGCGCGCCGTCGGCGCGGAGCAGGAGCTGGGTTTTGGGCGCCCGTTCGCGCAGCGTGCCGAGTTGCGCAACAAGCTCCTCGCGGGAGACCACATCTTTGTCGAGCATGATGGTTCCCTGTTTGGTGAGGGTGACGCTCTTGAAATCCTCCTCCGGCAGCTTGTCGCTGTTCATGTCGGGCGGCGAAATGGCGGTGCCGTACTCCATCAGCGGCATGGTGATCATGAACGAGATGAGCAACAGGAACGTGAGGTCCAGCAGCGGAGTCACGTTGATCTCGTCGATCGCGGCCATCTGGCGCCGTCTTTTTTTGCGTCTTCTCACCGGTTATTCCTCCTCCGCCCGGCAATTCCGCTCGATGCTGAGCTGTTCGAGTTTGATGCGTGCCATGAATTCATCGGCGAAGTTATCGAGCTGGGTGGTGATGTTGCGGATGGTCGAAGTGAGAAGGTTGTAGCCCACCAGCGAGGGGATCGCCACGACCAGCCCGGCCACGGTGGTGAGCAATGCGCCCGCCACGCCCGGCGCCAGCGCCGAAAAGTCCGACTTGCCGGCGGCGGCGATTCCGCAGAAAGCGATCATCACGCCCCAGACGGTGCCGAAGAGGCCGAGGAACGGGCTCAAGCTGACCATGGTGGCGAGGAAGCCGATACGGTTCTCGAGCTCGAATTCCTGGCTCGAAACTTCGCTGTCGAGCACCGCTTCGATGGCGCTGTACTGCGCTTCGGAGAGGCGGCACGGCCGGGTCACGGCACTGGGGGCGTACTTATTCAGGTCGGTGGTATTGTCCGCCTCGTAAAATTCCAGAAGTTTTTCGACGCCCTGGCCGTAAACCTGCGCGACGGGGCTGCCGTTGCCGGCGGCTTCGCGAACCATGACGGAATTGGTCACCGCCCGGCTGGTCGATTTGAATTGCGCGATAAACTGGCGCGACAATTTTTTGGCGCGATAGAGCGCGATTCCTTTTTCGATCATCACCGACCAGGTGAAGGTGGAGATCACCAGAAGCAGCACGACGATCGATTTCCCGACCATGTCGCTGTGCTCAAAGGCGTAGTAAACTCCGGGAGTTGCCGCGGCAAACGTAAGAAATGATGACATTTTTTGAAAAAACTCCGAAAAGTGTGTTGATTGCGCTTTATAAAATATAATATGGGGATTATATTCTGCAACTGTTGTTTTCCTCAAAAACCAATAAAATACGGAGATTCTAAATGGCGCAGCATGAACTGGTACTCGGGTTCGACGTCGGCGGGACCAAAATCGGCGTCGGTCTGGGGTCCGGCGACGGGAAAATCCTCGGCAAAGCCCGGATCGAGAATGTGAACACCTACCCGGAAGATATTCTGCCGAAGATGGTCTCCGAAGCAAAGAAGCTGGTGGCGGACGCCGGGTTCTCGATGGCCGATATCGCCGCCTTCGGCATCTCCGCGCCGTTCCCCGCAGATCCCGCCAACGGAATCATGACCGCCCCCACCAACAACCGTCACTGGCGGAACGTGCCGATTTTGCAGTACCTCAAGGATAACCTCGCGCTCCCCGGCTGCTTCGAGAACGACGCCAACTGCGGCGCGCTCGCCGAGTGGTTCTTCGGCGCCGGCCGCGGATGCACCGATTTCATCTATCTGACCATGAGCACCGGAATCGGCGGCGGCATCATCGCGGCCAACCACCTGGTGCGCGGCGGCAGGGCGCTGAGCGCGGGCGAGCTCGGCCATATCTGCGTGGAACTCAACGGCCGCCAGTGCAACTGCGGCCTGAAAGGCTGCTACGAAGCCTACGCCGGCGGCCGCGCGCTCGCCCAGCGGATGCAGGAGGAGCTCAAGGAAAAGCCCGAAAGCGCGATCATGGGTCTCGTCCACGGCAAAGTCGAAGACATAGACATGGTTCCGCTGGAGAAAGCCGTCCGCGCCGGCGATCCCTACGCCGTCGCCCTCTGGGACGAAATGAGCATCCGCAACGCCCAGGCGTTCGGAATCTTCATCAACTCCTTCAACCCCCAGCGCCTGGTGCTCGGCACGCTCGCCTGGGCGGTAGGCGATCTCTACACCGACCCGATCAAAAAATACCTGCCGCAGTTCTGCTGGAAAGAACCGATGGAAGCATGCGAAATCGTCAGCTCCGAACTGCGCCGCGACATCGGCTACTACGCCGGCGTCGCCGCGGCCCTCAACTACCTCAAAGAGCAGAAAGAAAAGTAACTCCTGCTTCGCCATGAGTCACCCCCTTAGCCTGAATATTGCGTAAAGCAATATTCAGGCTAATATTTTGTGAGCCTGTTTCCGCGTTCGTTGAAAATATTGAAAATCGTTGTAAATCATGTAAATTCCGGCTTTTTCATCCGGGGGTATTGACATCGCCGGAGCGATATCGTATAATTATAGTCAACGGGATTGTAAACTTTTCAATTTTCATATAAGGTTTTCAATATGTCGGCTTCAATCCATCAGATCGCCGCGGCTGCGGAGTGCTCGATCGCCACGGTTTCGCGGGTGTTCAACCAGCGGCCGAACGTGCGCAGCAACGTCCGCCAGCGGGTGTTGGAAGCGGCGCGCCACCTCGGTTACAACCCCAAACTGACCGCCCGGCGCGATACCATCGCCGTGATTACCGAGAACTTCGACACCGAGCCGATGGGCGCTTACGAAACGATGCTGACCGCACAACTGGTGCGCACCCTCTCCCGCGAAGGGCGGCGTGTCGAGATCATTCCGACCGCCGAACTCGAAGTTTTTCAGGATAAATTTTTTCAGGGTGTGATCTCTCTGCTCTATCATGCGAACCACATCGCCGAGCTGGCGGAGCTCTGCCGCCGCTGCAAGCTGCCGCTGGTCTGCATCAACTATGAACAGCCCGACTGTCCCTCGGTCGGTTCCGACGACCGGCAGGGAATCGGGTCGGCGCTTGAATTGCTCGCCAGACGCGGCCATCGCGACATCGCGTTGGTGCTCAAGGCGATTCCGACCGCTTCGCAGCTGAACCGGCGGAAATTTTTCGTCGAAGGGCTCGCAAAGCACGGACTTGCCGCCGAACACATCCTGCTGGTTCCGGACGTCGAGCGCGTCACCGAAGCGATGCTGAAACTGCTGCGTCACCCGGTCAGCGCGGTGATCGTCGCCCACGAAGATTATGGAATCGCGGTCTCCTATGCACTGGCGCTCGCCGGGCGGCGGGTGCCGGAGGATCTCTCGCTGATCACCTACGAGAGCGCCGGCGTCTCGCGCTTCTGCACCCCCGCTCAAACCACGATTGCACAGGACTTTACCCGCATCGCCGATGAGGCGGTGCTGCTGCTGCGGGAGGAAGATGGGAAGCACCCGCAGCACGTGCTGCTGCCCTATTCGCTGATCGAGCGCGACTCGGTCGCCGCTGCCCGGATCGCGCACTGAATACAGCCCGCAGGTTAATTTTTAAGCCGGAGGAATGTTCCATGTTCAAATTCGTCGCCCTGTTCCTGGCGTTCGGTTTCGCGGCGGCGGCCGTGCCGTATGAAAACCTGGCCCGCCGCCCCGACACCGTCGTGACCAGTCCGACGATCAAGCCGGAGCAGCTTGAGCGCCTGCGCGACGGATCGCTCGAAAATGCGATGTTCGCCCGGGGCTTTGCCGGGACCGAGATCGTTTTCACGTTCGCCGAGCCGCAGGATGTCGACCACCTGGTGATCCACACCCCGGGAGGGCCGGATTGGTCGATCGCGAAAAAGATTCTCGTTTCCGTCGACGGCGAGCCCGCCGCCGAATTCGAGCCGCCGAATCACTTCCGCCATGCCGCCCGCTTCGATCTCGCGCGCCGCGCGAAAACACTGACGCTGAAAATCCGGGAAGTTTATTCTGCGAGTCCCGCCGACCTCGGCTCCGTGAAAACAGTGCAGCCATGGGGCGGCTTCGCCGAAATCGAACTCAACAAAGCTGCCGCGAAAGACAATCCGGACCGGATCGCCGACTGTGATTTCCGGACCGGCAATTGCGGCTGGTATCCGGCCGAAGGGGTGGAAATGAATTTCGCACCGGGCGGCCTGACCTTCGCCGGCGCGCCGCGGGGCAGCCGGATCGCCTTCCTGACGCCCGGTTTCGAAACGCCGGACGGCGCGGAATTCCGGGTCACGGCCCGGATCGGGGGGACGGCGGCAAAGCTTCAGTTGGCCCTCTTCGAAGCGACGCAGCAAAAGAAATATGCAACCACCCTGGATGCCGCCGGGCTCGACTCTCCGGGTGGCGACGGCACCCGGGAACTTGCGGGAACCTTCCGGATTCCTGCCGGCCGCGGACCGCTCTTCGGCATCCTCCAGCTTAACACCGGCGCGAAAACACCGGCGGCGGCCGTCACTCTCGAAGAGGTGACCGTGACCCGCGCCGGAGCCGGCCGGCCCGCCGCGCTCGAGCTCCCAAAGAAGTGGAAATTCCAGTTCGACCGCTGGAGCAACCTCGGCGACTATCGCTGGACCCTGCCGGAGACCGATGACTCCAACTGGGCCGAAGTCGACGTGCCCGGCTCCGTCGTCGCGGCCGGACACCGTCACTACTACGGAATCTATCGCTACCGCGTCGCGGTCGAGCCGGCCAACGGGCCCTCCTACAAGCTTCGGCTCGGCAAGATCTCCAGCGACGACAAGGCGTTCTTCAACGGGAAACAAATCGGGGCGGTCTCCGGTGTCGGTTCCCATCTGCTGCCGCGACCGGAATATCCGGTTCCGGCGGAGCTGGTCCGCGACGGCCGCAACGTGATCGCGGTCGAAGTCTCCCCCGGATTCAAGAACAGCGCCGGCATCTACGCCGGGCCGGTCACGCTGACCCCCTTCGGCGACCAGGAATACGCGCTCGGGATCGCCGCTCCGGGGCACGACGGCAATCTCTTCCTGAAAGGCGAACCGGTCCGGTTCCGGTTCGGCATTCTCGCCGGCGCCCGGCCTTCCGCGCCGGCGCCGAAACTGACGTGGCAGATCCGCGACTATTCCAACCGGCCGGTCGCCGCGGGCGAACGCTTCGTCGAACTCGCCCCCGGCGGCGGCGCGGGCGACCTCGAACTCGCATTGCCCCAAACCGGGTATTACACAATTGAGGCCCGCCTTTTCGACGGCGGCCGGCAGCTGGCCGGAAAAACCGCTTCGTTCGGCGTGCTCTACGACCTCTCCGGGCCGCGCGGACCGCTGGCGGACTCTCCCTTCGGCATCAACCTCGGTGCGGCGGTGCCGCGCAAAACCAACTGGTTCGAAGACTTTCCGCTGCTGGCCAAGGCGGGCATCGACCATGTCCGGCTCGACATCAGCTGGGATATGGTCGAAAACGAGCAGGGCAAATACGACTGGACCTCCGCCGACAACTATGTCGCCGCCGCGAAGAAGCACGGCCTGAGGATCTTCCCGATCATGGTCACCGTACCGCACTGGAATACGCGCAAATCGGCCGCCGCCGAATCGAGCGAGTGGAACAAAATCTATTATGCTCCCGACGACACCGCGCCGTGGAAGGCGTTCGTGGCCGCCGCCGCGAAGCGGTACAAAGGCGATATCACCGAGTACGAGATCTGGAACGAACCCAACCACGGCTCCGGCGGCTTCTGGCGCGGCGGCGCGGAACGGCTCTGCGAG
>JAVBSA010000608.1:0-6875 GCA_031556915.1 Victivallis sp. | reverse complement strand
GGCGCTCCTGGCCAAAGCAAAGGCGGAGGGGATTCCGACCTGCGTCGAAACCTGCGGCCACGCGCCCGGCCGCCACTGCCGGGAGCTGGCGGAATACACGGACCTCTTCCGGTTCGACGTAAAATTATTGGATTCCACCCGGCACCGGCAGTGGACCGGCGTTCCCAACGAATTGATCCGGGAAAACCTGCGGCAGCTGGATTCCGCCGGCGCAAAGCTGGTCCTGACCTGCCCGGTGATTCCCGGCGTCAACGACAATCCCGGTCATTTCACCGGAATCGCCCGGTTGGCGGAATCGCTGAAAAACGTGACCGCCATCGAAGTCGAACCGTATCATCCGCTGGGAATGGGCAAATGCGCCCGGCTCGGCGTACCGCCCCGGTTCGCGCTCGAAACCTTCCCTTCGACGGAAACCGTCCGAACCTGGGGCGCCATGATCGCGGCCCATACCCGCGTTCCGGTCATTTCCGGCTGAATGGAACGGCGGTCGATTCCCCCGGCAGGAAATACGGCTGGAATCTCTTCGACGGCAGGGTCTTGTTTGCAATCTTGGCGATCAGGGTCTCAACCGTATATGCCGCAATATCCGATACCGGAACATGAATCTTGGTCAATTTCGGGATGAACCAGTCGGCAAGACTGGTATTCTCCTGGCAAATCACGGAAAAATCCTTCGGAATCGCAAGCTTGCGCAGCGCAGCCCATTTGTAGACCATGGCGGCCTGAAGAACGTTCAACGTAATCACCGCGGTGAACCCTTCCGCGCGGGCCGTATCCAATCCGCTGTGGAACTCGTCAAGGTCCAGCAGCTCGGTCCAGCGCGAAGGCAGCAGGATGCGCGTCTCGAAACGGCTGTCCTGTTTCAGTTCCGCAAAATACTTCTGTACGGAAACGCGTTCCGTGGTCTCTTTTTCCGTGATGAACAGAACCTTTTTATGCCCGAACTCCGCCAGGTGCTTCAAGGCGAGCCTCGTACAAAGAGCGTAATCGAACTGAACCGGCGAAAGCATGCATTCGTCGCGGATGAAAATGATCGAGGGGATGCCGTGGCTCCATTTGAAGATGTCGACGCTTTCCAAAGTGGAAGCCATGCACAGAATTCCCGCTATGTTCCGGGTATTGCCGATGCTGCGGATCAATTCGGGAACCTGGCCGGCGTCGCGCGGCAGCGGATACAGCTGCGGAATATAGCCCCGCTCGAAAATCCTCCGGGCCACCTCTTCCGGCAATGGATTCAGGAAAGGGAGAAAGAGGTCGTTCACCAGGATGGCGATGTTTTTCTTATCCAGCGCCCGCCGGTCGCCGGCCGGCTGGTAGCCCAGCTTCTCAATCGCGGCCCGGACCCGGCGCCGGGTCTCCTCCCCGATCGGCTTGTTATGGGTGATGCAATAAGAAACCGTGGTCTTGGAGCAGCCGGCCTCTTTCGCCACATCCACCATGCTTACTTTCTTCATATCACCACTCGCTATAAGGAATTACGCTTAAAGACCCGTTGCTGTAACGGCGATCCAGTGAAACCTCCTGCCCCAGCCAGGGCGGCCGGGCGAACGGGGTACTTGAGGCGGGCAGTTCGATTTCGGCGGTGAAGAGCCCGGCGTTGCGACCAGAATATTCGTCGATCTCCCAGGTGAACCCTTCGTATTCGACCAGGAAACGGACTTTTTCGACCAGTCGTGACGCGCAGAATTCCCGGAGCATCGATTCGGCGTCTTCGCGCGGAATTTCGTATTCGAACTCGCTTCGCGAGATCCCGTTCATACGCCCCTTGATCGTCAGGAAGCCGCACTCGCCAGCGATCCTGACCCGGACGGTCGGCCCTTCATAGCCGGTTGCGAAATAGCCCTGGATCATGCGTGTACCGCCGTCGGCGGTTCCACGCCAATCTTCCGAGGAGAGCAGAAACTTCCGTTCGATCTCCAGCGCCATTTTATTTCTTCACCCCGAACCGGTAGACCGTCGTCTGCTTGAAGACCGCGCCCGGCTCCAGCCTTGCGCTCGGGAAATGCGGATTGTTCGCCGCATCCGGCCAGAGCTGGGTCTCGAGGCAGAATCCGCTGAACTGCGGATAACCCTTGCCGTTCTTGCCGATACTCTTGCCGTCCAGGAAATACCCCATGTAGAATTGGACTCCGGGAGCGGAAGTACTGACGCTCATTTCAATTCCCGTCTTCTCCGAGCAGACAACCGCGACATCGCGTTTCATCACACCGTCGACGTCGGCCAGAACATAGTTATCGTCGATTCCATTGGGCAGGGCTCCCAGAATATCCGCAAACGAACGCTCTTTCGAGAGATCGTAAACGGTTCCCGCAAGCGCCGGGTTGTTCCCGGTGGGAGCCTTCGATTCCGCCACTTCCGTACGGCGATCGGCCTTGATCCGGATGGAGTGGTCGAGCCAGTTCCCCGCCGATTCCCCGGCCAGGTTGAAATAAGCGTGGTTGGTCAGACTCACCAGCGTCGGCCGGTCGGCCGTGGCGCTGTAGTCCAGAATCAGTTCTCCCGCCTCGGTGACCATCAGAATGACCGTCACCTCGACCGTGCCGGGAAATCCGCCGTCGCCGTCGGGACTCTTGAGATGCAGCGCCAATGTCGTATTGTCGATCACAACCGCATCCCAGAAACGCCGCCCGTAGCAGTCGCCGCCATGCAGGCAGTTCAACCCGTTGCTGTCGTTCAACGGCAGCTGGAATTGTTTGCCGTCAAGCGTAAAACGCCCTCCCTTGATCCGGTTGGCCACCCGGCCGATCATCGCACCGAAAAAGGAGCCGTTTTTGACGTAATCGGCCGGATCCTTGAAGCCGAGCAGAACGTCGACCATCTTGCCGTCGCGGTCGGGAGCATAGAGGTTGACCAGCACCCCGCCGAAGTCGCAGACATCGACCCCGAAGCCGGATTGGTTGCGCATTTCATAGAGCTTGGCGACGCGTCCGCAGGGGGCAGTGAAAAAGTCTCTCACATTCATAGGTCACTCTCCGATCAATTCATTGTAGGTTTTAAAATGGAGCTTGGCGCACTGTTCGAAGACGCCCGGCCCATGTTTCGCAATCAATTTCCTGCCCGCCTCTTTCACCAAAGGACCGGCGCCGCGCGGCAGCTCCACGCCGAGCTCGCCGCCCAGCTTTTCCATTCCTTTGAGGAACTGTTCCCGGGCGAGAATACTGGCCGCCGCCACCGCGACGTCGCTTTCGGCCTTGGTCCGCTGGTCGAGCTTGATTCCTTTGCCCCGGGTCTGCAAAGCGCGCTGGATCAAACGCTCGTCGGCAAATTTGTCGGAGAGCATCCGGGGGCACTCCGGCACCTTTTCCAACAGGTTCTCGATCACCCGGGCGTGTCCCCAGGCGAGCATCCGGTTGAGGTTGCCGAACTGCAGATAAAGCCGGTTGTAAGCCGCGGGCCCCATCGCCACGATGGAGTAACGCCCCTTCGACACTACCCGGATTTTTCCGGCGAGGTCCAGGATCTTCTTCGAGCTTTTAATCAGTTTCGAGTCGCAGCAGCCGATCTTCCGCAGTTCCGGCCCGGTCTCATCATCGACATAGACCCCCGCGATGCAGAGCGGCCCGAAGAAATCCCCCTTGCCGCTTTCATCCACGCCGCCGTGGGGATCGACCGGCCCTTCCTCCGGCTCCTCCTCCTCATAACCGAAGCCGAAGGAGTGCAAAATCTCCGGTTCCAGCAGGAACGAGACGAAATCGGCGGTCCCCCCGCCCTGTACCGTCAGCTTGCCGGAGTTGTAATAGATGACATTGGTCTTCTCTTTGACCGCTTTCCAATGCGCATAGGGGTGCGCGGAGAAATCCCATCCCCGCTCAGGGAGCAAAGCGGTAAGCTCCTCCCCCTGCTCCGGGGTCAGCGTACAGACGTAACTGGTGACTTTCTTTTCGCTCATTTCATTCCGTTTTTTCAATGACCACGAAATACACGAAACACACGAAAAAAATTCAAAAGAAATTTTTGCTTTTCCTTTTTCCTCTCCCCTTTCGTGTTTTTCGTGTTTTTCGTGGTCATAAAAATCATTTCACTTCGATCCGGCCGGAAAGCGCGGCGCTGATGGTCGCACCGTCGGCGTAGGAGAGGTTGGCCCCGGCCGGAAGCCCCAGCGCGGGCTGCGTCACCCTCACTTCAAATTCTTTCAATAATTCCGCAATGTAAATCGATGTCGCCCGGCCCTCGACATCGCTCGACAAGGCGAGAATCACTTCGCGGACATTGCCGGAACGCACCCGTTCCAGCAGCCCGGGCAGATTCAGCCCGGCGCCGTTCTCGGCGTCGCGCGGCGAAATCCGCCCCCCGAGCACATGGTATCTCCCGCGGTAGGTTCCGCTCGACTCGATGGCGAGCAGCTGCGAAACCGTCTCCACCACGCAGACCTGCCCCGGATCGCGGCGGTTGTCGCCGCACACCAGGCAGAGTTCATCCGCTTCGGCAAGCGCCCCGCAGATGGAGCATGCTTCGACCGTATCCGGCAATGTTCCAATCAAATTTCCCAGAAAACGGAGTTTTTCCGGCTCCCAATCCAGAAGCGACAGCACCAGGCGTTCCGCTCCGCGCCGCCCGATCCCGGGCAACTGCTTCAACGCGGCAATCAACGCCTCGGCCGGTTCCGGATAACAGGTCATCAGAAAATCCCCGGCATATCCAACCCGAGCCCGCCGGTAATCTCGGTCATCTTTTCGCGGGCGGCAAGCTTGGCCGCGCCGAGCGCGGCGTTGGCGGCTTCGAGCAGTTCCCGTTCCAGGTGTTCCCGGTCGGTCATCGCCTCTTCGGCGATCTCGATCTTCTTCACATGGAAATCGCCGCTCACCGTAACGCGCACCTTGCAGCCGGGGCTGGCGGCGGAGAACTCCGTCTCCGGCATCTCTTCCTTGAACTTCTTCAGGTTCGCCTGAATATCTTTGGCTTTCGCCATCATCTTGGCCATTTCGCCCAGATTACCAAACATCGTAACTATCTCCGGTTAAATTTTTTTTGACCACGAAATACACGAAATACACGAAAGGGGAGAGGAAAAAACAAAAATTCCTTTTTGATTTTTTTCGTGTGTTTCGTGTATTTCGTGGTTCCTTCCAATCAAGAGGATCGCGGTTAAAAGGGCCGGCTTTTCAGCCGGCCCCGTTTGACTTATTTTGTTTCGAGCGTTTTCGGGTTTACGCTCTTCTTCTTCGCGTTGGCGGGGACCGCCTCCGGCGCTTCCTTGTGCCACATCGTTACCAGGAGCGGCGACAGGTAGATCGAAGAATAGGCGCCGACGATGATGCCGAGCATCATGATGAGCACGAAGTCATTGATCGCGATACCGCCGCCGATAAAGAGGATGAACACCACGATAAAGGTCGTGACGCTGGTCAGGATCGTGCGGTTCAGCGTCTGGTTGATCGAGTTGTTCACGTTTTCGTGAAGACTTTTCTCGACGCCGAGTTGTTTGTTCTCGCGGATCCGGTCGAAGATCACCACCGTGTTGTTGATCGAGTAACCGATCACAGTCAGGATGCCCGCCACCACGGTGAGCGAAATCGTGCGCCCGAGCAACAGGAAAATTCCCATCGTTACAATGGTGTCATGCGCCAGGGCGGCCACACTCGACAGCGCGAAGACGAACTCGTACCGCAGCGAAATGTAGATGCCGATGCCGACGATCGAAAGCAGGATCGCCCAAAGAGCCGCCTTGATGAACTCGTTGCCGATGAGGCCGCCGACGCTCGACTCAAGACCGCCCGAGAATTGCGCGGCGGGGAACTTCCCGTTCAGCAGGTTACCCAGCACATCCTTGGGACTCTGGGTCGTATCGACCGTTCCGCCTGTGAGGTCGCCGCGAATCAGGATTTCGACCTTCTTCTCTTCGCTCGCCCCCATGGTGTTATACTTGTAGGTGACCGAAACGTCCTGGTAACCCGCCCCGCTGAGCACCTTTTCGATTTCGGATTGCGGAATTTGCTCCGCGTAGTTGAACGAAACAACCGTACCGCCGGTGAAGTCGACGCTCAGCATGTCCTTGCCGCGCACGAAGCACACCGCGATGGAAGCCACAGTCAGGAAGATCGCCAGGGCGATGATTCCCTTCTTCAGTTTCAGGAAGTCGAATTGCGGCTTCTTGATGAACTGCATCATGGTGATCTTCTCGAGTTTCGTGTACTGGAAAAGATAATCGAAAACCAGCCGGGTGACGAAGAGCGCCGTGAAAAGGCTGCTCAGGATACCGATGGAGAGCGTCACCGCAAATCCCTTCACCGCGCCCGTTCCGACATACATCAGGATGAACGAGGTGATCAGCGTCGTGATATTGGCGTCGAACACCGCCGAGAAGGCCCGGCTGTAGCCGAGATCCACCGCGTTGCGGAGGTTTTTGCCTGTGGCCAGTTCCTCGCGTATTCGTTCGAAGACCAGCACGTTCGCGTCCACCGCCATGCCGATGGTGAGAACCAGCCCTGCGATACCCGGCAGCGTCAGCGTGGCGTTGAACGCCGCCATCGCACCGAGCACGAGCACGATATTGAGCCCGAGAGCCCCCACCGCGATCGTACCGGCGAGACGGTAGAAACCGATCATGAAAATCGCCACGAAGATCGTGGAGACGACTCCGACCCAGATGCCGTTCGACACGTTGGCGGCGCCGAGCTTGGGATCGGTGTCGAACACCGCGTCGATGGTGATCTGGAAGGGAAAACTGCCCGCTTTGAGCGCGTCGGCGATGCTTTTGACTTCGTCGTCGGTGAACCGGCCGTCGATGGTGGCCTGCCCGCCGGAGATGGCTTCCTTGATGTTCGGGGCGCAGTAGAGGTGGCCGTCCAGCACGATGGCGAGCTGCCGGCCGACGTTTTCGCGGGTCACGCGGGCGAATTTCGAAGCGCCGTCGGCGTTGAAATGGAGCGCGATCT
>JAVBSA010000398.1:0-6456 GCA_031556915.1 Victivallis sp. | reverse complement strand
GGCGACATCGGTTCCACCGCCGAGATGTATGCCCAAGAGGCCTTCGAGCGGTACGAAGCCGACGCGGTCACCGTGAATCCCTACATGGGGTTCGACACGCTGAAACCGTTCCTCGACCATGCCGACAAGGGGGTCGTCATCCTTTGCCGCACCTCCAACCCCAATTCGGGCGATTTGCAGAGCCTGGTGGCCGGCGGCAAGATGGTTTACGAGCACGTGGCCGAATTGGCCCGCGACAAGTGGAACTACAACAAAAACATCGCGCTCGTGATCGGCGCGACCTACCCCGAAGAGCTCAAAAACATCCGCGCGCTCTGCCCGGAACTGCCGTTCCTGGTGCCGGGAGTCGGCGCGCAGGGCGGCGACGTCGAAAAAGTGGTGCGCTACGGGCGCAACGCGAACCGCGAGGGGCTCATGATCAACTCCTCGCGCGGAATCATCTATGCCTCGGGCGGAGTCGATTTCGGCGAAGCCGCGGGCCGGGCCGCCGAGGAGCTTCGCGGTCTGATCAACTCTTTCCGGTGAAATTTATGAATCAGGAACAAAAAGTCCCGACCATCGCCATTGTCGGCCGCCCCAATGTGGGGAAGTCCTCGCTGTTCAACGCGATCGTCGGGCGCCGCGTCTCGATCGTGCACGAGATGCCCGGCGTGACCCGCGACCGGGTGGTCGCCCCGCTGCTGCGGAACGACCGCCGCTTTCAATTGATCGACACCGGCGGCCTCGGAATGTTCTCGGGCGAAACACGCAAGGTTGATATGTGGGACAGCCGCATCGCAAGCCAGGTCGAAATCGCCATCGAAGAGGCCGACGTGCTGGTCCTGGTGGTCAACGTCCAGGAGGGTGTGGTCAGCCTCGATGAAGAGGTGGCGCGCCGCATCCGCGAATCGGGCAAGCAGGTCCTGCTGGCGGTCAACAAGTGCGACAATCCGAGACTGGTTGAAGAGGCGGTGGAATTTTCCTCGTTCGGGTTCCCGGAATTGTTTCCGGTCTCCTGTCTGCATCGCAACGGCGTCAACGCGCTGTTGGAAGCTGCTATCGGGAAACTACCCGCCAACGCGGCGGAATCTCCCGAAGCCGAAGAGGAGAAGGTCAAGAAAATCAACATCGCCGTCGTCGGCCGCCCCAACGTGGGCAAGTCCTCTCTGGTGAACGCGCTGCTCGGCGAGGAGCGCGTCATGGTCAGTGACGTGGCGGGAACCACCCGCGACGCGATCGACGTCGATTTCGAGGTGCGGTTCCGCGGCGAAATGCACCCGGCGACGTTGGTGGACACGGCGGGGCTCCGCAAGACCGCCAAGGTGGATACCGTGGTGGAATATTTCAGCGTGATGCGCGCCAAGGCGGCGATCGAACGCGCCGACCTGGTCCTTTTCGTGCTCGAAGCGGATCCCGACGGCGTCACCGCGCAGGACAAGAAGATCGCCGGCATGATCGCCGACTCCGGCAAGGGGTGCGTGGTGGTCGGCAATAAGTTCGACGTCTACAAAACGATCAAGCCGAAGGTGATGGAAACGGAATTGCGCCATTCCATGCCCGGCATGAACTATGCGCCGCTGGTTTTTGTGAGCGCCCGCGACAAGTGGAACCTCGACGCGCTCCTCGACCGGATCGCCGAAGTGATGGAACAGCTCAACCTGAAGATCACCACCGGCATGCTCAACCGGGTGGTCGCGGATGCGTTCAACAGCCACACTCCGCCGGTGGTCGCACAGGCCCCGCTGAAGATTTTCTACGCGACGATGGCCGGGATGACCCCGCCCAAAGTCGTGCTTTTTGTGAACAACCCCAAATGCTGCGCCGACAATTACCTGGCGTTTTTGAAGAACACGCTGCGCAATGCCTTCGATCTCAACGGGCTGCCGATTGAAATCGAATTGCGGGCGCGCCCCAAGAAGGTGGAGAGCTTCCGGAGCGAGGGCGAACGCCGCCCCCGGAAACCGAAGACGGCCGAGGAAGCCGCGAGAAAGAAACAGAACGCAGCCAAAAAACGAGGCAGGAAATGAAAGAAAAAGAAATCAAGCGCTATATCGCGCAGAGACTCGGCGAAGAAGCGTCGCTCACTGAAATCCAGCGGGAGATCAATGAGAAATTCAACGAGCGGCTGACGTTTATGGATGTCCGCGTTCTCGCCTCCGAGCTGGAAGACGTCGATTGGGGCGATGAAGAGCCCGCTGCCGAAAAGGTGGATGACAACGGGGAAGAGGAAGAAATCGTCGAACCCGAAGTCACCGGCGGAACCGGAACGACCGTGGTCGAAATCAGCAAGCTGGTGAAGCCGGGCACGGCGCTCTCCGGCACGGTGGTGTTCGCCTCGGGCTCCAAAGCGGATTGGTACGTGGATTCTTACGGGCGGCTGGGGATCGACAATCTCCAGGGCGAAAAACCGACCGAAGAGGATGTGCGCGACTTCCAGAAAGAACTGCAAAAGCAGCTCGGCCAATAGGAAGCGAACATGGCCGGTAAGAAGGAAAAGCGGGCTCGCAAAAGGCGTGTCTGGAGGTTGCTCCTGACATTGCCCGTTCTGCTTGTCGCGCTCCTTCTGGCGTTCTATTTTTTGACCGGCTCCTATTTCCTGACCGAATTTGCGCTGCCCTTCGCGGGCAGGCGCCTCGGGGTGGAGCTGGCGGCGGAACGGGTGGAGTGGGATTTTTTCCGGAACTCCTTCCGGGTGAAGGAACTGCGGATCGGCCCCAGAGAGCTGCCCCATTTTACGGCATCGTCGGCGGAGGGTGTTTATCAGCTGCGGACTTTGACGGAGAAAATGCCCGCCTTCACCCGGGTCAATCTCGACGGCGCGGAGCTGACGTTGTACCACATCGGCGGCGGCAGGTGGGATGTGACCCCGGAACGGCCCGCACGGAAGCATGAGGCGAAACGGAGCGGGAAGCATTTCCGCATCGATCTCGGCGAGGTGGCGATTCAAAATTCCCGGCT
The DNA here is from genome assembly GCA_031556915.1 of Victivallis sp. Lineage (GTDB taxonomy): Bacteria > Verrucomicrobiota > Lentisphaeria > Victivallales > Victivallaceae > Victivallis. The sequence continues at coordinate 3,519 of JAVBSA010000398.1, read as the reverse complement.
CCGGCTGATTTTCGGCGATCCCGACGCGGGGAGCGCGGCGGAACTCTCCGACCTGTCGCTCAAAACGCCCCGTTTCGCCAACGATGAACGGTTCCAGCTGAACGGCGAAGGCAAAATACGCCTTTCCTCCAGCCGCGCCAACCATATCGAGACGGGGCGGTTCAAACGTGCCTCCGACGCGGTTCTTTCGCCCGCTTTGCTGCCGGAGAAACTGACGCTCGACGCCGGATTCGACGGTCTCTTCGGTTCGGTCAGCGGGGAGCCCTTCAACGACGGGGCGCTCTCCTTGCATCTGGCGACTTCCATGCAGGACAACACGCTTGCCGTCGATGAACTCCACTTTGCCCAGTCGCAGGGCGGCAAGCTGCAGAGCGAGACCAAATTGAACGGCAAAATCGGTTTTTCTCCCTTCGATTTCCAGGCCGGGGTGGAGAAACTGGACCTCTCCGAAGAGGCCGCGTCGCTTCGTTTCGACCTGCTTTTCCACTTCACCCCCGGCCGGGCCAAAATACGGTATCATGGCGGAATTTCTTACGGCAACGGCCGTTTCGCCGCCACGGGAGCGCTCTCCGCCGACCGGACGGGCGATGCGATCATCGGCCTCGAACGGATCGAGCTGCCGCCGCTCCGGCTCGAGGCGGAACACGACTTTGAAATCGATATGGTCAAGATGTCGGCCGACCTGCGAGGGTTTTCCGTGCGGCTCGCCGACCGTTCCCGCGAAGTGGCCTCCCTCAAATTGCGCAACCCGGCCAAATACGATTGGCAGGATGGCGCGCCTGCCGGGGACCGCCGGGTCCCGTTCGACCTGGAGTGCGACAACTTCGACTTGCGGATTCTCCGCTTCCTGCTGCCGGCGGACCCCCGCTTTCAGTTCGATACCGGATATTTCACCACCCGGATGCAGCTGCTGCTGCGCAACCGTTTCTCCGTGGTCTCCTTCCTGGGCAGCGGTAAGGTGGAGGAAAGCCGCTGCCGCTGGAAAGGGCGTACTTTCGAGTTGGCCGAGCTTTCGGTCGGGTTGGACGGTGAAATTCAACGTTCATTCGATTTCACGCTCCGCAATCTGTCGCTCGGGTTCCGCAACGAGAAAAAGCTGACGCTGGGGATCGCGAATTTTCAGGGCGAAGGGACGCTCTCCGGCTCTTCGGCGAAGCTTTCCGGCCGGCTGGAGCAGTTGACGCCGGAGCTGGCCGCCTGGCTGCTCCCCGGGTTCGGGCCTTTTCTGCCGGAGTGGCGGCGCCTCGGTTTCGGCGTCGGCGAAATGAGTTTTTCGCTGGAAAAGGCCGCCGACGGCGGCGGAATCTCCAGCCGCAGTTTCGTCGCCGCGCTCACCCGCGACGGCAAGCAGTTCTTGCGCCTCTCCACCGGCGAGTTCGAGTTCGATCCCGCCACCGGCATGCCCGCCGGCGAAATGAAGTTCAAACTGACCGGCAACCTGCCCGCCGAAGCCTTCAACCCCTATCTCGCCGACCGCAAGATGAAGGTGAACGAAGGCAAGGTGAAGCTTTCGGTCGACGGTTCGCTTTCGCGCAATTTCGGGTCGGCGCTGGTTCAGGGCGACCTCACGTTCGAAGAACTCGGCGGGGAGGCGGCGCAGCGGAAGTTCCGCAGCGTCTCCGGGCAATGCGCCTTCAACTGTTATCTGCCTTCCACCTCGTTGCTGGAATTCCGCTCCCTGAATTTCTATGTGCGCCACGCCGGCAAGCCCGCTTTGCGGCTGGAGTGCCCCGGCATCTGGGAGATCGACGCCGGCAATTACAGCGGCGACTGGACGATCCGCTATCTCAACGAGCAATTCGTCTCTCTGTTCGCCCCCACGCTTGCGACTGAAGTGCAGCTTTCCGGCGCCTTGCGGGTGATCGGGCGCGAGTCGTTCCGGGCGCTGCAATTGGGCGGAGCGGTCGAACTTGCCAAGTGGCAGCTCCCCGATCCGGCGGAAGCGCCGTTCTCCGGCCGGCTCACCTTCGGCGCGGAAAAAAGCACCGGGGAACTGACGCTCCGGCGCTTCAACCTCCTGGTGAAGCAGCAGGAGCGCAGAATCGTCGAAATGGAGGCGGCCGGACGGGCGGAGATCGACCATCCGGCCGGACCGGTCAACCTCCGCGTCAACCTTCCCCACCTGGATCTGGAAAAACTCCTCATCTTCGCCCCGGCGGCAGAAGCGCCGGCGCCGGAAACGGCGAAGGAAGTCGAGCCGCCCCGCCTTCAGTGGGGAACCCACCCGATCGACCTGCTCTGCAACCTGGACAAAGTCTCCATCGCCCCCGGCCTGGTCGCGGGGTTGGATGCGCTTGTGCAATTCCGCCAGGGCTCCATTGCGGCGGATTCGCTGCGGCTTCAGCTCAACAACGCCCGGTACAACGGTTCCTTCAAGGGGACCAACCGCCCCGGCGGCGTTTTCTGGGATATCGCATTGCGCGGATTCGATACGCTGGAAATGGCGCCGCTGCTTAAAGTCATCCGCGACGACAACAAAGACGCGGGCAGCGGCACGCTCAGGGAATTCGATCTGGCGCTGCGTTTCCTGGCCGACGGCAAGGGCGGCCAGCCCGGGGAAAATTTCTCCGGCTCCCTCACCATGCAGGGAGAGGATTTCCGGATCGCCAACGCCATTGAAAGCACCGTTTTCGGGCGGTTGCTGCTGCTGCCGGTCGATCTGCTGGCCGAGTTCGGCAAAATCCTGCCCACCGACTTCGCCGCCTGGAAAGAGAGGATTCTCGACAGCCGGGAACTCAAACAACAGGTGCGTTCCATCCGTTTCTCCCGCGGCAGGCTGCGGCTCAAGGCCGACGAAGGGCACATCAAGGTCGAAGAGTGCGCGCTGTTCGGCGACTGGGTGAGCCGGCTGCTGTTCTCGGGCGACTTCGAACTCGGCGGGGAACGCAAGCTCAATCTCGTCTCCACGGTGAACGTGAACGGAATCCAGGCCGCCATTCCGATCCGGGGAACGCTCTCCGACCCGCTCGTCGAATTCAACGCGACCAGCGCCGAAACCCTTGCGGAACTCTGGAAGAAGCTCGGTGAACTCAATATCATCGGCCTCTCCGCGGCGCCGGGCGACGGCGGCAAGGCCGAGCCGGTCATCATGATCGACAAAATTCCGAGCGCGGGAACCATCCGCAAACTGTACCACTTATTCCAGAAAATGGTGGATGAATAACATGATCGAACTCTTTGATACGCACTTTCACTACTACGGCGAATCGTCGCCGGAAGAATATTACGCGGAGCTCCTCGCCGACGCCGCGCTGCCGCCGCAGCGGGATGCGCTGCTCCCGGACCGCTTCGCCCTCTTCGCCGCCGGCGCCGATTTTCTGGAGAGTTGCCGGGCGCGGGAGTTCGCGCAAGTGATTCCCGACAGCTGGTTCAGCGCCGGCGTCCACCCCCACAGCGCGGAACAATTCCTCAAGGAAAACAACGATTTCACCGAGTTCCGGAACCACCCGAAACTCAAAGCGGTCGGTGAATTGGGGCTGGATTATTTTTACGAGCACTCCGCCCGCAAAGATCAGCGCG